>CAZOZD010000158.1:0-5103 GCA_964584195.1 uncultured Burkholderiales bacterium | reverse complement strand
GTCGCGTGCCTCCAGGCGAACGTCCTTGAAGAAGCCTGTGGCATAGAGGGCCTGGATGGCGGCGGAGGCGCGTTCCGCGGTGAGGGTCTCGCCGACCTTGACCGGCAGGTAGCTGAACACCGTGCCGGCCTCGGTGCGCTGGATGCCTTCGACCCGGATGTCGCGCACTTCGAAGGGTTGGAACGCCTGGGCCTGGAGGGCGAACAGCATGGCGCTGGCGAATAGGCTGAGTCTGGGATTCGGGCGCATGGGGTTTGGGCGCATCTGGATCAGGTAGTGGGTCGGGTGCGTTTGTTATCCGCCGAGCAGGCGCTGCAGGTCGTTGTACAGGGCGAGGAACATCAGTCCGGCAAGCAGTGCGGCACCGATCTTCTGGCCGATGATCTGGACCGATTCGGAAACCGGCCGGCCCGTCAAAACTTCGGCGAGATAATACAGCAAATGCCCTCCATCCAGTAACGGGATGGGAAGCAGGTTGAGCACCCCCAGGCTGACGCTGATCAGGGCCAGAAAGCCGACGAACGCGATCCAGCCGGCCTGTGCCGAGCGACCGGCATAGTCGGCGATGGGCACCGGCCCGGACAGGTTCTTCAGGGATACCTCGCCGAACAGCATGCGGCCGAGCATGTCGAGGCTGAATATGGAAAGCTCCCAGGTCTTGGCCACCGCGCGCTGGATGGCCTCCAGGCCGCCGAGCCGGATCTCGGTGCGGAAGGGCGCGAAGCGGGCTTCATCGATCCGGGGCGCGGCACCGATCCGGCCGATTTCCTCGGTGCCGGCACGGACCCGATCCGGGACCACCCTTGCAGTGCGTTCCTCGCCATCACGTTCGAAGCGAATATCGATGGCGACATCGGGCCGGGCGCGGATATGTTCGACGGCCTCCCTCCAGGTTCGCGTCGGGTGATCGTCGAGGGCCAGGAAACGGTCGCCGGCGCGCAGGCCGGCGCGCGCCGCGGCGCCACCGGCCACCACCTCGCCGATGACCGGATCGAACTCGGGGCCAAGGCGCAGGAGGCCCATCGCCGCGAGCGGGTCGCGCTCGGCATCGACCAGGCGGACGCCAGACAGGTCCAGTTCGCGGAAATGCAGGTGACCGACGGCATCGACGCTGTCCAGGCGCAGGCGGTCGGCACCGACGCCATGGCGCAGGATGCGCCAGTGCATGCCCTGCCAGTCTTCCACCGCTTCGCCGTTGACCGCCGTGACCCGTTCGCCCGGGGTGAATCCGGCCAGCGCCGCTGGCGTGCCGGCCGGAGGCTCGGCGAGGATGGGTTTCACGCCGGGCAGGCCATGCACGAACAGTGCCCAGTACAGGACGATGGCGAGCATGAAATTGGCAAGCGGGCCGGCGGCGACGATGGCGGCGCGCCGGCCCACGCTCTGGCGGTTGAATGCGTGCGGCAGGTCGGCGGCGGCGACGTCGCCCTCGCGCTCGTCCACCATCTTCACGTAGCCGCCCAGGGGCAGGGCGGAGATCACCCATTCGGTGCCGTGGCGATCCACCCGGCGGGCGATCACTGGACCGAAACCGACCGAGAAGCGCAATACCTTGACGCCGGCCAGCCGGGCGACGCCGTAATGGCCGAGTTCATGCACCACGATGAGGATGGCGATGGCGACGAGGAAGGCGATGAGGGTGGTCATTGGGGGGCGTCAGGGGTTAGGGGTTAGAGGCTAGCTAGCCCTGTCACAAGCCTTTCAGCCACGCGTCGCGTCTCATCATCCAGCGCGCTCAGGGCCTCCAGCGATTCGGCCGGGGCATGGCCGAGCCGGTCGAGGCTGGCGGCGATGCAGTCGGCGATGGCGAGATAGGGGATGCGATGGTCGAGGAATGCCGCCACCGCCACCTCATTGGCGGCGTTGAGCACCGTTGGCGCGCCGCCGCCGGCACGCAGGGCCTGGTAGGCGAGCCCGAGACAGGGAAATCGGCGGGTGTCCGGGGCCTCGAAGCTGAGCGTGCCGACGCGGGCGAGGTCGAGCCAGGGCACACCGGCCTCGATGCGCTCCGGCCAGGCCAGGGCGTGGGCGATCGGAGTGCGCATGTCCGGGTGGGAGAGCTGGGCGATGACCGAGCCGTCGCGGTACTCCACCATGGAGTGGATGATGCTCTGCGGGTGGATCACCACCTCGATCTCGTCGGGCCGGGCATTGAACAGCCAGTGCGCCTCGATCACCTCCAGGCCCTTGTTCATCATGGTGGCGGAGTCGACCGAGATCTTCCGGCCCATCACCCAATTGGGGTGGGCCACGGCCTCTTCCGGGGTGACCGCGGCCAGGGTCTCGATGGCGCGGCTGCGGAAGGGGCCGCCGGAGGCGGTGAGCAGCACGCGGCGTACGCCATGCGCGGCGAGGTCGCCGTCGTAGGCGTCCGGCATGGACTGGAACACGGCGTTGTGCTCGCTGTCGATGGGCAGCAGCGTGGCGCCGCCGGCCTTGACCTCGGCCATGAAGAAGGCCCCGGCCATCACCAGGGTTTCCTTGTTGGCGAGCAGGATGCGCTTGCCCGCCCGTGCGGCGGCGAGCGCCGGGCGCAGTCCCGCGGCGCCGACGATGGCGGCCATCACTGTGTCGACTTCGGCCAGGCTCGCCACCTTCTCCAGGGCCTCCACGCCGCAGAGCACCTCGATGTCCAGACCGGCCAGACGGGCGCGCAATTCGTCGGCGCGCGTGGCGTCCATGACCACGGCGTAGCGGGGGCGGAACTTGCGGCACTGTTCGGCCAGGCGTTCGATCTGATTTTGGCCGGTGAGCGCGATGAGCTCGAAGCGGTCCGGATGGCGGGCGATGACGTCGAGGGTATTGACGCCGATGGTACCGGTCGCGCCAAGTATGGTGATGCGTTGCGGGTTCATTGGACTCCCATCCACAGTAGCGCCGCGACTGGCAGCACGGCGGTCAGGCTGTCGATGCGGTCGAGCAGGCCGCCATGGCCGGGCAGCCAGGCGCCGCTGTCCTTCACACCGGCCTGGCGCTTGATCCAGGATTCGAACAGATCGCCCAGCACGCTGAGCAGGAACAGCAGCATGAAGGCCGAGAGCAAGGTGGGCACGCCGACCCCGTCGGGCAGCGGCGCCCAGGTGGCGATGGCCAGGGCATAGAGTGCGATGGCCAGGGCGGCGCCCAGGGCGCCTTCCACCGTCTTGCCAGGACTGATATTCGGCGCGAGCTTGTGACGGCCGAAGGCGCGGCCGCTGAAATAGGCGGCGCTGTCGGCGAGGATTGCGATGGCCAGCACTGCGAGCAGGATGAACGGTCCCTCGGCACGCAGGTGGAGCATGGCCAGAAAGGTCGGCAACAGCAGCAGCCAGCCAAGCCCGGCGGTCGGCAGGGGAGGAGGGCGGCCCCAGCGGCGCGCCAGCCAGAGTGGCGCCAGCAGCAGCCAGAACAGGCCGGCCAGTGCATAAGGCAGCCAGTGGCCGGCGAATTGCGCCAGGGCCAGGGCGAGGGCCAGTGTGGCACCTGCGTAGAGCCCGGCGCGCGGGCCGGGCAGGCCAGCCAGACGCCCCCATTCCCAGGCAGCGGCTGTGACCAGCGCGGTCATCAGGCCCAGCCAGGCGCCCTGCGGGGCCAGGAACAGGGCCAGCAGCAGGAACAGGCCCAGGCCGACCGCGGTCAGCAGGCGGCGTTCAAGGTTGGACCAGTTGTTCACTGGTGCGCCCGAAGCGCCGTTCACGGCGTCGATAGGATGCGATGGCGACATCGAGCGCTGCCGCGTCGAAATCCGGCCAGAGCGTGTCGGTGAAATACAGCTCGGTGTAGGCGAGCTGCCAGAGCAGGAAGTTGCTGATGCGCTGCTCGCCGCCGGTGCGGATGAACAGGTCCGGCTCCGGCGCCCCGGCCATGGCCAGATATTTGGCCAGATCCTCTTCGGTGAGGCTGTCGGCTTCGGGGCAGGCGTGCCGCCAGGCATTCACTGCATTGAGGATGTCCCAGCGGCCGCCGTAGTTGGCCGCGATGGTGACGGTGAGGCGGTCATTGCCGGCGGTGAGCCGTTCCCCCTCTTCGATGAGCTGACGCAAGCGGGCATCGAAGCGGGCGAGGTCGCCGATCACCTTCAGGCGGATGCCGTTCTGGTGCATCTTGCCCACTTCCCGTTCCAGGGCCAGAACGAACAGCTCCATCAGGCGACTGACCTCGGCTTCGGGCCGGCGCCAGTTTTCCGAACTGAACGCGAACAGGGTGAGGTACTCCACCCCACGTTCGGCGCAGGCGGCGACGATGTCGCGCACCCGCTCCACCCCCACGCCGTGGCCGGCCACCCGGGGCAGGGCACGCTTCTTCGCCCAGCGGCCATTGCCGTCCATGATGACGGCAATGTGGCGGGGCACGTCCGACACCTCGGGGATGGCCGTCGTGGAACTCGGGCGACGCAGGCGGGAGAGCATGGAGGCAGGGGCCGGATCGTGGGGCCGCGGTCGCTCGGGCCACGCCCGAGCGGTGCCACTCAAACCGCCATCAGGTCCTTTTCCTTCTCGGCGGTGGCCTTGTCCATCTCGGCGATGTACTTGTCGGTCAGCTTCTGGATCTCGTCCTGGGCACGGCGCTCATCATCCTCGCTGATCTCGCTCTTCTTGAGCAGGTCCTTGAGGTGGGCGATGGCGTCGCGGCGGATGTTGCGCACGGCAACCTTGCCCTGCTCGGCCTCGTGGCGCACCACCTTGACCAGTTCCTTGCGGCGTTCCTCGGTCATGGCCGGGATCGGCACCCGCACCAGGTCACCCACGGCGGCGGGGTTGAGACCGAGGTCGGAGTCGCGGATGGCCTTCTCGATCTTGCCCGCCATCTGCTTTTCCCAGGGCGTCACGCCCAGGGTGTGGGCGTCCAGCACGCTGATGTTGGCGACCTGGCCGATCGAGGTCAGGCTGCCGTAATAGTCCACCTTGACGTGATCGAGGATGCCGGCGTGGGCGCGCCCGGTGCGCACCTTGGCGAACTCGTTCCTGAGTGCCTCGACCGACTTCTTCATCTTGTCCTCGGCGGCCTTCTTGATCTCGTTGATCATGCTTTCCTCCACATTTGAACGGTCAGGGTTCCACCCGCGTGCCTTCGCTCTCGCCCATCACCACCCGCTTGAGCGCGCCGGGCTTGAAGATCGAGAAC
>CAZOZD010000157.1:0-5531 GCA_964584195.1 uncultured Burkholderiales bacterium | reverse complement strand
CGCCACACTCACCCCCCTCACCCCTCTGGCCGGGCTTGAAGATCCCTATCTGGTTCGTTTCGCCGCCTGGAACCCCGGCCGCGATTCCAGCCACACCAGCCGCGTCAGCCTGCACGATGGTAATGAATATGTCGAGGCGCAGACCGAAGTCGCACTGGGCGAGGACAACCGCTTTCGCGTCATCGCATTCGCGCCGATGCATGAGTTCTCTGGCTTCATCCTCGCCGCCCGCAACGAAATGGTGTTGTTTGCCGGGCTGACGCTGATCGTCGCCTTGCCGCTCGGTTTCATCCTGGCACGCCGCCTGTCGCACGCGCTCAACCAGCTCTCCAAGGAGGCCGAACGCATCCGCGCCCTCGACTTCCAGGAATCCGCCCCGGTCCGCTCGGTATTCCACGAATTGGACAACTTGGGCGAGGCCCAGTCGGTGATGAAATCCTCACTGCGCGACCGCACCGCCGCCCTGATCGACGCCCAGGCCAAGCTGGAAAACCTCATCCACACCGGCCTGGAGCTGGGCCGTGAACGCGACCGCATGGCCCTGTTGCGCAAGATCCTGTTCGGCGGCCGCGACCTGTTGCATTGCGATGCTGGCACCCTCTATCTGGTCACCGACCACAAGACCCTGCGCTTCGCCCTGCGCACCAAGAGCGACGACCTGCCCTCGTTCGAGATCCCGCTCTACGACGAAGCCGGCCAGCCGGTGGAGCGCTACATGGCCACCTGGTGCGCCCTGCACAACGAGCCCGTCATCGTCGAGGACGTGTATAGCGAAACCCGCTTCGACGTATCCGGCGCCAAAAAGATGGATGCCGAGACCGGTTATCGCACCGTATCCATGCTCACCGTGCCGCTCGCCCCGCGCGAAGGCGAAGTGATCGGCGTGCTCCAGTTCCTCAACGCCATCGACCCCAAGACCGGCACGGTGGTGCCGTTCGACCCCGAGCTGGTACGTTTCGTCACCGCCCTGGCGGCCCAGGCGGCCGTGGCATTGGACAATTTCCAGCTCATGGAGGCCCAGAAGGAACTGATGGACGCCCTCATCAAGCTCATCGCCGGCGCCATCGACGCCAAGAGCGCCTACACCGGCGGCCATTGCGAACGGGTGCCCGAGCTCGGCGTCATGCTGGCCGAGGCCGCCAGCGCGGTCACGGAGGGGCCACTGGCCGGATTCCGCTTCGAGACCGAGGACGAATGGCGCGAATTCAGGATCGGCGCATGGCTGCACGACTGCGGCAAGGTCACCACCCCGGAATACGTGGTCGACAAGGCCGCCAAGCTGGAGACCATCCACAACCGCATCCACGAAGTCCGCACCCGCTTCGAGGTGCTGCTGCGCGACGCCATGCTGGCCCGCTATGAGGCCGTGGCCCACGGTGCCGACCCGACCCAGGCCGAAGCCGCCTACCAGGCCAGAAAGGCGAAGCTGGCAGACGACTTCGCATTCGTCGCCGAATGCAATCTGGGCGGTGAATTCATGGCCCCGGACAAGATCGAGCGACTCCAGGCCATTGCCGAAGAGACCTGGATGCGCCACTTCGACGACCGACTGGGCCTGCCGCACGAGGAACTGAAGCGCTATCCGGCCGACCCCGGGCCCCTGCCGGCGATCGAGCCCTTGCTGGCCGACAAGCCGCAGCACATCATCCCGCGCGCCGACACCCGGGTGCTGGACCCAAAATGGGGATTCAAGGTGAACGTGCCCGAACACCTGTACAACTACGGCGAGCTGTACAACCTGAGCATCGGCCGCGGCACGCTCACCGAGGAGGAACGCTTCAAGATCAACGAACACGTCATCCACAGTCTGATGATGCTGGAGCAACTGCCGCTGCCCAAGAACCTGAAGCGGATCCCCGAATACGCCGGAACCCACCACGAAACCCTGATCGGCACCGGCTACCCGAGAAAGCTCACCGAGGCCGAGCTCTCCGTGCCGATGCGGATCATGGCCATCGCCGACATCTTCGAGGCGCTGACCGCCTCCGACCGCCCCTACAAGAAGGCCAAGACCCTGTCCGAAGCGATCAAGATCCTGTCCTTCTTCAAGAAGGACAGGCACATCGACCCCGACCTGTTCGACCTGTTCCTGACCTCCGGCATCTACCTGAAATATGCCGAACGTTTCCTCAAGCCGGAGCAGATCGACACGGTGGACATCAGGCCATACCTGGACGTCCATTGACAGGCCATCCAGGCTGCCTGCCTGGCCGTTCCGGCGGGTGGACGTCCTGGCGCTGACGGGGGCGCCGGACCTCCCGCGTGGCGAGGACGTTCCGGGGTAAAATCGCCTTCTCCTGCCTCCGCACCCGCCCGCCATGCCTACCCGTCCATCGATCCCCGCGTCCTCCCCCGCTCCGGCCAACACCCGCTCCATCCTGTTCCTGCGCGGTGGTCGCGCGCTGTCCGATTTCCGCGTCCAGAAGCGCATCGAGCGGCTGGCGCCGTTCGGGGTGCGCGGGGTGGAGGTGAGCTGGCGCTATTTCGTCGAACTGGAAGGCACGCTTTCGGATGCCGGGCTCGCGTTTCTGGGTGAGCTGCTGCAGGCCAGCCCCCACCCGCCCAAGGCCAGTGGACTCCTGGTGGTGCCGCGCCTGGGCACGGTGTCGCCCTGGTCGTCGAAGGCCACCGACATCGCCCGCAATTGCGGCCTCGCGGCGGTGACGCGCATCGAGCATGGCCGCGCCTGGCGGCTCATCGACAAGCGCGGCAAGACGGTGCCGGTGCATGCGCTGGGCAGCGCGGGGCTGGCCGAAATCCACGACCGCATGACCGAGACCGTGCTGGAAGACGAAGCGGAGGCCGCACACCTGTTTCATCATGTGGCGCCCAAGCCGCTGGCCAGCGTCGACGTGCTCAAGGGTGGCCGTGCGGCGCTGGTGGCGGCCAACCTGGAATGGGGCCTGGCGCTGTCCGAGGACGAGATCGACTATCTGGTGAAAAGCTTCAGGAAGATGAGACGCAACCCCACCGATGTCGAACTGATGATGTTCGCCCAGGCCAATTCGGAACATTGCCGGCACAAGATATTCAACGCCAGCTGGCTGATCGACGGCGAGCCGCAGGACGAGTCGCTGTTCGCCATGATCCGCCACACCCATGCCGTGCGGCCGCAGGGTACCCTGTCGGCCTATTCCGACAACGCGGCGGTGATCGAGGGGGCGCGCATCGAGCGCTTCTATCCCGATGCGGACGGCGTGTATCGCTATCACGACGAGCCCACCCACATCCTGATGAAGGTGGAAACCCACAACCACCCGACCGCAATCTCGCCCTTCGCCGGTGCGGCCACCGGTTCGGGCGGCGAGATCCGCGACGAGGGCGCCACCGGCCAGGGCTCGAAGCCGAAGGCCGGCCTGACCGGATTTTCGGTCTCCAACCTGCGCATCCCCGCATTCGAGCAGCCCTGGGAGGTGGAACACGGCCGCCCGGGCCGCATCGTGTCGGCACTGGAAATCATGCTGGAAGGGCCGATCGGTGCCGCGGCATTCAATAACGAATTCGGCCGGCCGGGCATCGCCGGCTATTTCCGCAGCTTCGAGATGGATACCCCGGATGGCCAGGTGCGCGGCTATCACAAGCCCATCATGCTGGCCGGCGGCCTGGGCAACATCCGCGAGGACCATATCCACAAGCAGGATTTCCCGGCCGGCACCCTGCTCATCCAGCTCGGCGGACCGGGCATGCTGATCGGCCTGGGCGGCGGCGCCGCATCGAGCCTGGGCGCGGGCGCCAACGCCGAAGCGCTCGATTTCGACTCGGTACAGCGCGGCAATCCGGAGATCCAGCGCCGCGCCCAGGAGGTGATCGACCGCTGCTGGCAGCTGGGGGCGGACAACCCGATCCTGTCCATTCACGACGTCGGCGCCGGCGGGCTGTCCAACGCCATGCCCGAGCTGGCGCACGGCGCCGGACTGGGCGCGCTGTTCGAGCTGCGCGCGGTACCGTCCGAGGAGCCGGGCATGAGCCCGCGCGAGATCTGGTGCAACGAAGCACAGGAACGCTATGTGCTGGCCATCGCGCCCAAGGATCTGGACCGCTTCGCGGCGATCTGCGCCCGCGAGCGCTGTCCATTCGCGGTGCTGGGCGAGGCCCGCGCCGACGGCCGCCTCAAGGTGACCGACCGCCATTTCGACAATACCGCGGTGGACATGCCGATGGAGGTGCTGCTCGGCAAGCCGCCTCGCATGACCCGCGACGTGGCGCGCCTGACGCCGCGGCTCATCCCGTTCACCGCCGAGGGGCTGGACCTGGAAGATGCCTGCCGGCGGGTGCTGCGCCATCCGGCGGTGGCCAGCAAGACCTTCCTGATCAGCATCGGCGATCGTACCGTGGGCGGCTTTACGGCCCGTGACCAGATGGTCGGTCCGTGGCAGATGCCGGTCGCCGATTGCGCCGTCACCACCCTGGGCTACGACACGTACCTGGGCGAGGCCATGGCCATGGGCGAGCGCACGCCGCTGGCCCTGATCGACCCGGCCGCATCGGGCCGCATGGCGGTGGCGGAGGCGGTGACCAACCTCGCCGCGGCGGCCATCGCCGACCTCTCGGACATCCGCCTGTCGGCCAACTGGATGGCGGCGGCCGGTCACCCCGGCGAGGACGCGGCGCTGTTCGATACCGTGCGCGCCGTGGCGCGTGAATTGTGCCCCCGGCTCGGCATCAGCATCCCGGTGGGCAAGGATTCCATGTCGATGCGTACCCTGTGGCGGGAAGACGGTGTCGACAAGGCAGTGGTCTCGCCGCTGTCCTTGATCGTCACCGCGTTCGCGCCGACGCCGGACGCCCGCCGCACCCTGACGCCGCAACTGCGCACCGACCAGGGCCCGACCGACCTGATCCTGATCGACCTGGGCCGAGGCCAGAACCGCCTGGGCGGCTCGATCCTGGCCCAGGTATACGGCGAGCTGGGCGATGAATGCCCCGATCTCGACGCGCCCGAACGCCTGAAGGCATTCTTCGCCACGGTGCAGCAACTCAACCGCGAGGGCCGCATCCTCGCCTACCACGACCGTTCCGATGGCGGCCTGTTCGCCTGCATCTGCGAGATGGCCTTCGCCGGCCGGGTCGGGGTGGACCTCGATGTCGACGAGTTGCGCTACCACCGTCTGCACGAGGACATCCTGTCCGATGTCGAGGACGCGCCCGAGCCGGGTGAGCCCTACACCCGGCGGCTGTTCGGCATCCTGTTCAACGAGGAGGCCGGTGCCGTGCTCCAGGTGCGGCGCGCCGACACCCGCGCGGTAATGCAGGCATTCATCGACGCCGGCCTGCGCGACGAATTGTTCGTCTTCGGCAAGCCCAACCGCAAGGACCGCATCCGCATCCTGCGCGAGGGCAAGGCGGTGTTTGCCGCGCCACGCGCCGAACTGCTGGAGACCTGGTCCGAGACCACCTACCGCATGCAGGCCCTGCGCGACCATCCCGAATGCGCTGCACAGGAGTTCAAGGGACTGACCCGGAAAAAGGACCCCGGCCTGTTCGCCGATCTGAGTTTCGATCCGGAGGCCGACATCGCCGCGCCCTATGTC
>CAZOZD010000156.1:0-5541 GCA_964584195.1 uncultured Burkholderiales bacterium | reverse complement strand
CCGGGCCGAAGCACGCGCCATCGATCTGGGCATCGGTGCCTGTCCGCCTGCCCGCCTGATGGGACAGCCCGACCACCTGCGCATGCTGCTGGCCAATCTGATCGACAACGCGATCCGCTACATTCCCGAGACAGGACGAATCGACGTCGAGGTGATGGCCGACGCCGACCGGCTCGAACTGTGCGTCACCGATACCGGCCCGGGCATTCCGGAGGCCGAGCGCGAGCGTGTGTTCGAACGCTTCCACCGCCTGTCCGGCGCCGACGTGCCGGGTAGCGGCCTGGGGCTGGCCATCGTCAGGAAGATCGTCGAGCGGCATCACGGTGAAATCGGGCTCGAACAAGCCACGGGGGGCGGTTTGCGGGTACGTGTGCGCCTCCCCGTCCAGCCGGCCGGGAACGCCGGTGCGTAGCACCAGCCACTCCGATGCCCGGCCGAGCTTGAATCAGGCGGGCAGGTCGCCGCCGCCCTTCTTCATGGCCTTGCCCTCGGCGGCACGCTGGCGGCGCACCTCCTTCGGATCGGCGATGAGCGGCCGGTAGACCTCGACCCGGTCGCGCTCACGCAAGGGCGCATCGAGCTTGGCCAGCTTGTTCCAGATGCCGGTCTTGTTGCGCCCGCCGAGATCGATCTCGGGAAACTCGGCCAGCAGGCCGGAACACTCCACGGCCTCTTTCAGCGTGCAGCCCTCCTCCACCTGCAATGCGCGCCGCCACTGCCGGTCGGGAAGTGCATACACGACCTCGATTCCAATCATCCCAAATTCCTCGCCACAGAGGCACAGAGGCACAGAGACCCCCAATAACACAGGCTTTTGCCCTGCCGTCGGTGTTCACCCCCTGGGTGATTGGCTCGAACAAAACAAGCCCTTGTTTTTTCTATATGTTCTCTGTGACTCTGTGGTTCAACCAAGTTTTTCAGGATCATGGGCGAATTCCGTACACCGCTTCAGCGCGCTGCACGAACGCGTCGACGAAGGTGTTGGTGATGTGATTGAACACCGGCCCCAGCGCCTTTTCCAGCAATGAACTGGAAAACTCGTAATGGAGATGAAACTCGACCTTGCAGGCCGCATCCCCCAGGGCACGGAAGCGCCAATGGCCATGCAGGCGGCGAAACGGCCCGCGGGTGAGATGGATCTGCATCTCCTCCGGCACACGCTTCTGGTTTTCCGTGGAAAAGTGCTGGCGAATCTGCATGTAACGGATATGAATGGTCGCCGCGGTGACCTGTTCATCGCGCCGATGCAGTTCACTGCCACCGCACCAGGGCAGGAAGGCCGGATAGTCCTCCACCCGGTCGACCAGTTCGAACATTTCACTGGCGGTATACGGCACCAGCACGGATTTGACGACTTCGGGCATGCGGAGCTTGGCAGGCGGGCGGAGCGAAGCCTGTTAAAATACACGAAACCGGGTCAGACCCGCACCTGTTCTTCGCACCCCCCATCGCCGCCATGAGCATCGCCGACAACCGCAAGGCATTTCACGACTACTTCATCGAAGAGCGCTACGAGGCCGGCATGGTGCTCGAAGGCTGGGAGGTGAAATCCATCCGCGCCGGCCGGGTCCAGCTCAAGGAATCCTACGTCGTCATCCGCAAGGCCGCACTATGGCTGATCGGCTGCCACATCAGCCCGCTCGCGACCACATCCACCCATGTGCACGCCGACCCCACCCGCAGCCGCAAGCTGCTGCTGCACGCCGAGGAGATCAAGAAGCTGATCGGCAAGGTCGAACGCGCCGGCTACACCCTCATCCCCCTCGACATGCACTTCAGCAAGGGCCGCGTCAAACTCGAAATCGGCCTCGGCAAGGGCAAGAAGCTGCATGACAAGCGCGCCGCCGAAAAGGACCGCGAGTGGCAGCGCGAAAAACAGCGCCTGATGCGGAGGGAAGCGTGATGCGTCATCGCGGCGCGGTTGGGGCGAAGGCTCATGTCGCGCAGCGACGTGAAGCCGCCGAAGGCGGCGGCCGAAGCCACAACCTTGCCGCCGAAAAGGACCGCGAGTGGCAGCGCGAAAAACAGCGCCTGATGCGGAGGGAAGCGTGATGCGTCATCGCGGCGCGGTTTGCGAAGGCCGGGCCTGAGTGCAATGCATTGCCCCGGCGTAACGCAACATCGGCCTGACCAGATCGGCATCGACCAGCTCGAAGCATTCGAGTCCGCCCCCGACGCCCTGATCGACGCCCGTTCGCCCGGCGAATTTGCCCAGGACCACATTCCGGGCGCCATCAACCTGCCGGTGCTCGACGACGCCGAACGGGCGGAAGTCGGCACCCTGTACGCGCAGGTTTCGCCCTTCGCCGCCAAGCGCGTCGGAGCGGCCATGGTGGCGCGCAACGTCGCCCGTCACCTTGAAACCCATTTCGCCGACCGGCCGAAGGACTACCGCCCCCTGGTCTATTGCTGGCGCGGCGGCAACCGCAGCGGCGCATTCACGCATGTGCTGCGCGCCGTGGGCTGGAACGCGGTCCAGCTCGCGGGCGGCTACAAGGCCTATCGGGAACGGGTGCGCAACGACCTGGAAAGCCTCTCCGCCGAGATCCGCTTCATCGTTGTCACCGGCCCCACCGGGGTCGGCAAAAGCCGTTTCCTGCGCGCTCTGGAAGCGGCCGGCGGCCAGGTGCTCGACATTGAAGCGCTGGCCGCGCACATGGGCTCGGTGCTGGGCGCCTATCCGGACCGGCCGCAACCCCCACAGAAGTGGTTCGAAAGCCAGGTGTGGCAGGCATTGCGCCGCTTCGATCCGGCGCGGCCGGTGTTCGTCGAATCTGAAAGCCGCAAGATCGGCAACCTGCATACCCCGGACGCGTTGCTTGCACGCATGCGCGCCTCGGCGTGCATCGCCCTGGAGGCGGAGCAACCCTTGCGGGTGGCCCTGCTCAAGGAGGAATATGCCCATTTCCTGACCGACGCCGGGGCACTCTCCGCCCGCCTGGACTGCCTCACCGAGCTGCGTGGCAAGGCGACGGTGGAGCACTGGAAGACACTGGCGCGACGGGGGGACTGGGACACCCTGGTCGATGCATTGCTGGTGGAGCATTACGATCCGGCCTATCAGCGCTCGCTGGGCCGCAACTTTCCGGCTGCGCTGCATGCACCGCTGCTGCGTCTGACCGGCATCGAGCCGGATGACATGGACCGGCTCGCGCGAACCGCGCTTGGCGCTTTCGCTTGACGCCGCGCGCCGGCTTGCTAGTTTGAAAATGTCGCGGAGTCTTCATCCTGCGGCATCACGGGCCGACCGTGGCATAGAACCTTCCGAGCGGCCCCAGCTCAAAACCTTGTGTCACGCACGTTTTCATCACATTCATAGCGAGGGTAGCGATGTCCGTTACATGGATCATGGTGGCCAATGCCAGCCAAGCCAGGCTGTTCGCCAATCACGGCCCCAAAAAGGGTCTGGAGCTGATCAAGGAGCTGCAACACCCGGAGAGCCGAGAAAAGGCGGCCAACCTGGTCAGCGACCGGATCGGCAACTTCAAGGGTTCCGGCAGCTACGCCCAGGCCACCGACCCCAAGCATCACGAGGCGGAACGATTTGCCCTGGAAGTGGCGCACGAACTCGAATCCGGCCGGGTCAGCAATGCCTACGAGAAGCTCATCCTGGTCGCCTCGGCCCCGTTCATGGGCCTGATCAACGACCGCATGAGCCACCAGGTACGGCAGAAGGTCAGCGAAAGCATCAACAAGGATTACACCCACCTGCCGGTCAAGGAACTGTCCGGCCATCTGGAATCGTACGTATTCCTGTAAGCGGATAGCGTTCCAGCACATGATAGCGGGGTCCCGCGGCCGACAGGCGGGACTCCACCAGCACATACTCCTCCACCGGCCACTCGACCGGCCCGTCTGGCGCAGCCTCCCGGGCGGATCCCGCCTCTCCTCCTGCATCGTCCCGGCATACCGCCTTCCTGCACAGGGTGACATGGGCCACGAAGGGCCGCTTCTCGATGGCCAGGCCGATCCCGAGCATGGCCCGCCGCAAGGCCTCCACCAGGACAAGCATCGGCGCCGGCGCCTGACGCGCGCGCAGATGGGCGATGCGGTTGTGGTGCCAGCAATCCAGGCCATCGAGACAGAGCCCGAAGCCCTCCCCGCCGACACGCCCGGCCGCACGCACCGAATCGAGCCGATCGCGCGCCACCGCACCGAGAAACAACAGGGTCAGGTGCAGTGTATCCGGGCGCATCGGGCGACCGCCGAACCGGCGCGTGGCCTGTCGCATGGCCGCCTCCAGCCGGCGCCGCGTGACCGGATCCGGCCACAGCGCAAAAAACAGGCGCGCCGCGCCGGGGTCAGGCATCGCGCCGGATCAGGCAGACCGCCTCGGCGGCGATGCCTTCCTCGCGGCCGGTGAAACCGAGACGCTCGGTGGTGGTGGCCTTGACGTTGACCCGATCCGGCTCGACCCCCAGATCGGCGGCGAGATTGGCCTGCATGAGCGGGATATGCGGCGCGAGGCGGGGAGCCTGGGCGATGACCGTGACATCGACGTTCGCCACCCTCCACCCCGCCCCGGTCAGAAGCCCCATCACGTGCCGCAGCAACAGGCGGCTATCGATGCCCTTGAAACGGGGATCGCTGTCCGGGAAATGCCGGCCGATGTCGCCCAGCCCGGCGGCGCCGAGCAGGGCATCGCACAGCGCATGCAGCAATACGTCGGCGTCGGAATGGCCGGCGAGACCGCGCGGATGGGGGATGTCCACCCCACCGAGTATGCAGCGCCGGCCCTCCGCAAATGCATGCACGTCGAAACCGTGCCCGATACGAATGTCCATTGCGTCTCCTATTCATCCTGCAAGGATAGGCGCATCCTGCGATGCGGTATGCCGGCATCGTCGAACACCTCGCCCTCGGCAACGAAGCCGAAGCCTTGGTAAAACCCCAGGGCGTGGGTCTGTGCCGCCAGGCCGAGCCCGGTCAGCCCGATTGAGCGGGCGTGATCGATCAACACCCCCATCAGGGCGCAGCCCACACCTTGCCGGCGCCATTCGGCCCGCACCGCCATTCGGCCGACACGTCCTGCCGGATGCAGACGGACGATGCCGATGATTTCGCCGACCGCGCCCATCTCGGCCACGAACCAGGTGCATTCGGCATCGATCGCCTCCCATTCCAGAGCCTCCGGCACACCCTGCTCGTCGATGAACACCGCGCGGCGCACGGCAGCGATGGCGGTTTCATCGAGGCGCCAATCGGCACGACGAACGCAGATCGGCAACGGTTCAGGCATGGCGGCAGCCAGCAGGGGGCGCAAAGCGGTTAAAATGGCGGACTGGATCCCATTGACGAGCGAGTTTGCCATGAAACTTTACGGAATTCCCAATTGCAGCACCGTGAAGAAGGCCCGTGCCTGGCTGGAGGCGCGCGAGATCGCCTACGAATTCCACGATTTCAAGAAACAGGGTGTGCCCCGTGCGCTGATGAAGAAGCTCATCAAGATGCATGGCTGGGAAGCCCTTATGAACCGCAACGGCCCGACCTGGCGCAAGCTGCCCGAAGACACGCGCGCCGGCGTCCACGACGCCGACTCGG
>CAZOZD010000155.1:0-5584 GCA_964584195.1 uncultured Burkholderiales bacterium | reverse complement strand
GCGAAGGACAGAGCGGCCAGCGCATCTTCCTCGGCCGCCGCGGTCGATGCCGGTTCGAGATCCAGGCTGGCGAGCGCCCCATCCGGCTCGGGCAGCCCGGCCGCCTCGACTTCGGGAAGGGCGTCGAGTGAAAACTCGGGCAACTCGCCGGGCATGGCCTCGGCCGCCGGGGCTTCGGGCGCGACCGGCGCGGCAAACTCGGGCAACTCCAAGTCGCCCACGTCCGGCGTGGCGGATGCGGCCGGTGCCGGTTCCAGTGCCTCCTCGAAACCGGACAGATCCAGCTCGGCGATGTCGATGTCCAGCTCCAGCTCGGGTTCGGCTTCGACCGGCGCCTCGTCGGCAGGCCCGAAATCGAGTTCGATCCCGGCGCTGTCGGGTTCGCCGGGCTCGTGCACTGGCTCGGCGACGGCCTCGAACTCCAGCGCGGGCACCGGCGTGGCCTCGAATTCGAGCGGCTGTTCGAGATCGGCCGGAGCAGGAGCCATCTCTTCCACATGGCCAAGATCGAATTCGATCACGCCCTCTTCCGCCGGTGCGGACGGCTCCTCGGCCAGCGCCGGTTCGGGTTCGAAATCGTCCGCGCTGGACGCAGGGCTGGCCGGAACCTCGAACTCGAGGTCGGGCATCGCCGCTTCTGCAGGCGCGTGCTCCAGGGCCGGAGTCTCGGCCACGGCTGACTCGGGCGCGGCGGCAACCGACTCCGCCTGGGCATAAAGTGGATTGGCAGGATCAAGCGCGCGGCCCATCTCGGCCGCCTTCTGCCACTCCGGCGTCACCTGGCCGCCGAGATTGGCATACAGCTCGCTGGCCTGGGTTTCGAAGGCGGTGGGATCCTTGCGCGCCGCGTAGATTTCAAGCAGCTTGAGTGCGATCTCCTGGCGCCCTGGCTCCTTGGCCAGCGCCTCCTTGAGGATCTCCTCGGCCTGGGCATCGCGTCCGTAGGCCATGTATACCTCGGCCTCAGCGATCGGATCGACCTCATGGGTATCGATCGAACCCAGCCCGAGCCGGCTGAAATCGGTCACCGCCCCGGCCTGGCTGGGGGTGGCTGCCACCGCGGCGGCGGCAGCGGCGGCTCCCGCGCCGGCAGCCGCCGGTGCGGCGCCGGTGCGATAGATGGCGGTCTTGAACTCGTCGCCGCCGGTCATCACGCTCTGTTCGAAACTGGCCAGATCCTTGCGCCGACGCTTGCTGGTCATCATCACGCCAAGCAGGATGCTGAGCAGCACCGCGGCCACCCCGCCACCGAGGTAGATCGGGTTTTCGAGCAGGGTTTCCATCCAGTCCTTCTCCGGCTCGGGCGCGGGAGGCGGCGGCGGGCTGGGTGGCTTGACCGGGGCAGCCACCGGGGCGGGGGGCTGGGCGGGAGTGGGGGTCGGAGCCTCCGCCGGCTGGGCGGGCGCCGGCTGACCGGATTCCTGGGCCCTCAGTTCGAGCAGGCGCTGCAGATCCTTGACCGTGCGCTCCAGCTGACTGACCCGATCGTTGGCTTCCTGCAAGGCGCGATTACGCGCCGCGAGTTCCTCCTCCAGGGACTGGATGCGCTGGGTCAGCTTGACATCGGCCGCGGCGCCGGCGGGCTCGCCCTTGGACAGACGCAGCACATCCTGGCTTGGCGCCGGAGCAGGCGCCGGGCGTTCCGGCGGCCGGGCGACCTCGACCCGACCACTGTCCGGAGCCGCCACCGGCGGACGCTGCGCCGCCGTCGCCGAGACCTCGCCACGATAATGCTGCCAGCGGTCGGTATGCTCGCGGATCAGGGCGCGGGCCTGGGCCGGACTGAACATGCGCATCACCTGGTCGCGCTCGGGTACGCTCAGCACCTGCCCCTTCTTGAGCAGGTTGACGTTGCCCTCAAGGAATGCCTGCTGGTTGGCCTGATACAAGCTGGCCATCATCATTTCCAGGGTCACGTCGGCATGCTGCACCTTGCCGGCGATGCTGCGCAGGGTCTCCCCTCCCCGTACCGGACCATAGGTGGTCCGGGCGGGCGCGGGCTCCACCGCGCGCTCGGGGCGCTCCGCCGGCCGTTCCACGACACGCGGTGGTGGCGCCACGGCAGGACGCGGGGCCGTTTCGGCCAGCGGCGCGGTCGCGCGCGGACGGACAACCTCGGCAACCGCCGGTTTCGGAACGGCGGGCGGATCGAGCAGCACGGTGTATTCGCGCAACACCCGGCCGGAACTCCAGTTGAGCTCGATCAGCATGTCCAGGAACGGGTCGTTGAGCGGCATGCTGGAGCTGACACGGAGCACATAGCGGCCGTCCGTGCGGCGATCGATGTTGAACTGTAGATTGCGCAATGCGTCGCCCCGCTCCATGCGGGCCTGGCGATAGGCCTCGGCGCCGGCCAGTTCGGCCTTCATCACGCCGATGTCCTCGGGTTGGACCGACAACAGCTCGATCTCCGCGCGCAGAGGCTGGCCAAGGGCGGACTGCACCGTCATCTTGCCCAGTCCCGCCGCGCCGGCGCCCCCCGAAACCGTCCACAGCGCCGCCAGCAGGCCACTGATCCGCAAGGAATTTTTCATCGTGGTGCCTTTCTTCCCTTCAAGGCTTTGGTGATTCCGCCAGGACCGCCGGCATTGCAAAAAATTGCACGGTGACTCATAGGCTTAGGCGTGATTTCTGACGACAATTCTTACGTTAGCACTTAAATCGCTTTTTTTTCAATCATTATTTCCAGTGCATCGAGCATCGCCGCCGCTTCCAGACGATCGACGTCGAACACCAGCCAGGCCGAGCAAGCATGCGCGTCGGTCTCTTGCAGCCGACCGACGAACACGCTGTCCGAATCCTGGGCATCGCTCGCCGGAGTGGGCACGCCACCGGGCAGGTCGACATCGAACAGGGTCAGCCCCGGCGTGGTGGCGATGCGCTGACGCAGGCCGGCGAGATCGACCGGACGGTCGAGACGGACATGCAGGCTGAGCGCGCCGCCGTAGAACACCGGGCACCATAGCGCAGACACCATCGTCACGCAGTCGCCATGGAGCTCGCGCAATGCCCCCGCCAGCGCCTGTTCGAAGCCACCCAGCCCAGCCTCCCCCCGGGCGCCTGCGACCGGGATCAGATTGAAGGCGATGCGCAGGGGAAAAACCTCCGGCTCCACCGTGTCCATGGCGAACAGGGCCCGGGTCTGCCCGGCCAGTTCATCCACGCCCGCCTGCCCGGCCAGACTCACCGGCAACATCGCCACCAGGCTGGCCAGGTCGAGATTCCCCGCCCCGGCCAGGGCCGTCATGAAACGGCTGGCAGCCTGGGCGTAGGCACCGGCCAGGCCGGCCTCGCCAACCGCCAGGACATGCCCGCCGGCGGCGCGGATCGGTTCGAACTGGCGCGCCACCCAGGCCGCCCGGCCCGTGGCGAGCACCCGGTCCCCGGCCCGCCAGGCAAAGCCTTCGAGCGGTTCGGCAAGCACCGGCTCGCCACGAAAACTGCATTCGGCTTCGATCTCGGCCGGAGCCACCGCGTACACCCGGTCGAGCTCGATATCCCGTTCCTCGATCAGACGCAGCACGGCCTCGGCGAGGGATGAATCGACTCCGAGCAGGATGACCCTGGACGATCCTGACACGATCAGGCTTCCAGCAGGATGCGCAGCATGCGGCGCAGCGGCTCGGCGGCGCCCCACAGGAGCTGGTCGCCGACGGTGAATGCGGACAGGTACTCGGGGCCCATGTTGAGCTTGCGCATGCGGCCGACCGGTACGGTCAGGGTACCGGTGACCGCGGCGGGCGTCAGTTGCTCCATGGTGATCTGGCGGTCGTTCGGCACCACCTTCACCCAGTCGTTGTGCGCCGCGATGATGGCGTGGATCTCGTCCAGCGGGACGTCCTTGGTCATCTTGATGGTGAGCGCCTGGGAATGGCAGCGCATGGCGCCGACGCGCACGCAGAGGCCATCGATGGGGATCGGGTTGTCGGAACGGCCGAGGATCTTGTTGCACTCCACCTGCGCCTTCCACTCCTCCTTGCTTTGTCCGGACGGCAACTGCACGTCGATCCACGGGATCAGACTGGCGGCCAGCGGCACCGGCCAGGCGTCGAGCGGATAGGTCTCAGAGCGGATGAAATCGGTCACCTTGCGGTCGATCTCCAGGATGGCGGAGGCCGGGTCGTTGAGCAATTGATGCACTTCGCCATGCACGGCGCCCATCTGCTGGATCAGCTCGCGCATGTTGCGGGCGCCGGCGCCGGAGGCGGCCTGGTAGGTCATCGGGGAAATCCACTCGATCAGGCCCTTCTCGAACAAGCCACCGATGGCCATGAGCATCAGCGACACCGTGCAGTTGCCGCCGACGTAGGTCTTGATGCCCTTGGCGATGCCGTCCTGGATGACGTTCCTGTTCACCGGGTCCAGGATGATGATGGCGTCCTGCTCCATGCGCAGCGTGGAGGCGGCGTCGATCCAGTAGCCCTTCCAGCCGGCGGCCATCAGCTTCGGGTATACCTCCTTGGTGTAGTCGCCGCCCTGGCAGGTGATGATGATGTCCATCGCCTTCAGTTCGTCCACATTCATGGCGTCCTTCAGCGGCGGCACGTCCTTGCCGATGTCCGGCCCCTTGCCGCCGGGGTTGGAGGTGGTGAAGAAGACTGGATCGATGTGGTCGAAATCCTTTTCGTCCCGCATCCGGCCCATCAGGACCGAACCCACCATGCCGCGCCAACCGATCAGACCTGCTTTTTTCATCATGTGCTCCAAAAAATCCTCAAACCAGAAGGCCGGTCAGACGGCGACCGCCCCGCAATCCATTTATCTGCGCGACAGGAATCCCATCAAGCACTGCAAGCCATTTCTGCGCAGCCACCGGATCGCCGGCAGCGCACTCTTGGCCGCATACGGTTTTCCCCGTGGCTAAGCTCTCAGCGCCGCCACCACCGCATCCCCCATGCCCGAGCACGACACCTTCTCGCAGCCTTCCGTCCAGATGTCGGCGGTGCGGTAGCCTGCGGCGATGACCTGTTTCACCGCGTTGTCGATGCGCTGGTAGGTGGCTTCGTCGTTGAAGCTGTACTTGAACATCATGGCCAGCGACAGGATGGTGGCGAGCGGGTTGGCGATGTCCTTGCCGGCGATGTCCGGGGCGGAGCCGTGGCTGGGTTCGTACATGCCCTTGTTGTTCGCGTCCAGGGAGGCCGAGGGCAGCATGCCGATGGAGCCGGTGAGCATCGAGGCTTCGTCGGAGAGGATGTCGCCGAAGATGTTGCCGGTGACCATCACGTCGAACTGCTTGGGCGCCCGCACCAGCTGCATGGCGGCGTTGTCGACGTACATGTGACTGAGTTCCACCTCGGGATAATCCTTGGCGATCTCGATCATCACCTGCCGCCACAGTTCGGTGGTCTCCAGCACATTGGCCTTGTCCACGGAGCAGACCTTCTTGCTGCGCTTCATGGCGATGTCGAAGGCGATGCGGCCGATGCGGCGGATTTCCGATTCGCTGTAGCGCATGGTGTTGATGCCTTCGCGCTCGCCGTTTTCCAGGGTGGAGATGCCGCGTGGCTGGCCGAAGTAGATGTCGCCGGTGAGTTCACGCACGATCATCAGGTCGAGGCCGGCGACCACTTCCGGCTTGAGG
>CAZOZD010000154.1:1602-5625 GCA_964584195.1 uncultured Burkholderiales bacterium | reverse complement strand
ATTGGGGCGGTGACGCCGAAAACACGGACAACGCCATGGCCGCCACCCTGCGCGATCTCATCGAGCGCACCTCCCGGCTGAGCAGCGAGGTACGCGCCGGCAGCGACGGCATCCGCGATCAGTCGCAGCAGATTCATGAGCAGGTCGACGAACTTGCCGCCCGCACGCGCGAGATCAGCCAGGCCATCCAGGCCCTGGCCGACGCCACCGCCGAGATCTCGGCGCGCGGCGACGAGGCCGCCGGACAGGCCGCCGCCGCCGGCCAGACTGCGCGCGACGGCATTTCGCTGGCGCGCGGCAGCCTCGAAGGCATGGCGCGCATTCATGACCGGGTCCACAGCGCCACCGAACGGGTCCAGTCGCTGGAGCGCAGCGCCCAGGACGTCGGCGCCATCGTCGAGGTGATCCGGGAGATTGCCGACCAGACCAACCTGCTCGCCCTCAATGCAGCCATCGAGGCCGCCCGTGCCGGCGAGCAGGGGCGTGGCTTCGCGGTGGTCGCGGACGAGGTGCGCAAGCTGGCGGAAAAGACCGCCGAGGCCACCCAACAGATCGGCCAGATGATCAACACCATCCAGTCCGAAACCCGGCTCGCCATCACCGCCATCGACGAAAGCATGCGCGAGGCCGGGCTGGGCGTGGAAGATGCCCGCAAGGTGGGCAATGCGCTGGGCGAAATCGCCAGCGTGATCGAGGGCATGGTGCGCGGCGTGGCCGACATCGCCGGATCGGTACGGCAGCAGGAAAGCGCGGTCGACCGGGTCCATGCCAGTCTGAATGCCATCGAGACCCTCAACACCGCCACGCTCACTGCCGCGGAAACGGGGGTGACCATGTCCGGACGACTCACCGTGCAGGCCAACTCGCTCGACGGCGCGGTGAAATCGTTCAAGCTGTGAACCCGGCCTGCGACACCCTGCCGCATGGTATTTTTCAACCGAATGCCTCTAAAGATTCGGACTTCATGATAGATTTAAGTTACTCATATCCCCTTACCCACAGGAGCCACCCATGAAAGCCATCGCCGCCGTATTCACCGCCACCGCCCTGCTCGTCGCCGGCCCCGCCCTGGCCAGCGAGGACCTGTCCACGAAGCACAAGTGCACCACCTGCCACGACGCCAGCGCCAAGAAGATCGGCCCGACCTGGAAGGAGATTTCCGCCAAGCGCAAGGGCGACAAGGCCACCGTCGTCGCCGCCATCGAGAAGGGCGCCAAGGGCGTGTACGGCAAGGTGCCGATGCCGCCGCAGCCGGGCGCCAAGGCCGATGCCGACGCCCTGGCCACCTGGATCCTCACCCACTGAGCGATTCACGGCCCGAAAAAAGCGCGGCATGCCGCGCTTTTTTGTTTTCCGTCCCGCCACAGGAAGCCCGCCATGCAACGATTCACCATCTCCATGGAAGACCCGCTCGCCGATGCATTCGACGCACTCATCGCCCGACGCGGCTATCGAAACCGGTCCGAGGCGGTACGCGACCTGGTCCGCTCCATGCTGGAACGTGAACACGATGCACAAGACGCGGCCGGCTACTGTGTCGGCAGCCTGTCCTATGTATACGACCACCACCGCCGCGATCTCGCCGAGCGCCTCACCGCCTTGCAGCATGGCCAGCATGACCTCACCGTGGCCAGCATGCATGTCCATCTCGACCACGACCACTGCCTGGAAACGGTGATCCTGCGTGGTCCGAGCACCGCCGTGCAGGGCTTCGCGGACGCCGTCATCGCCGAGCGCGGTGTTCGCCACGGCCATCTGCACCGGGTGACGGTGGAGGTGGATCCCAGCCATGACCACCACCACCACCCGCAGCACGAGGCTGCCACGCCGCACATGCACCTGAAACCGGTGACCTGATCAAGCCCAGTCGTGCGCGTGCAGGTGGCTGTGTTCGACGCCGGCATGGCGATGCCGGTGGCGATGCGCCAGCCCGGCCCGTTCGAGCCGTTCCAGGTCGGCCAGGGCGGCGGCGATGGGACCGTCGAACAGGAGTGCGCCACGCCGGTCGAGCACGATGCCGCGCTCCCCCAGTTCCGCGGCGAGTGAAAGATTGTGGGTGGCAGTGACCAGGGTGCGCCCCGAGCGGGCGAGATGCTCGATCAGCCAGCCGACGCTGGCCGGATCGAGGCTGGCGCTGGGTTCATCGAGCAGCAACAGTTCCGGTTCGACGGTCATCAGGCTGGCCAGCGCCACCTTCTGTTTCTGGCCGCCGGAGAGCATGAATGGCGGCCGGTCGAGCACCGCTTCCAGCCCCAGTTCAGCCGCCCAGCGCGCCACCCGCGCCTCGACATCCGTGAGACCCAGACGGCTGGGGGCGAAGGCCAGCTCGTCGCGCACCGTGGGATTGAACAGCATGGCCTCGGGGTGCTGGAACAAGAGCCCGCAGGCGCGCCGGAACGCACGACCCCGGCCAGCCTCGCGCAACCGCGCGCGGTCGAGCCGCTCGCCCTGCCAGCGCAGTTCGCCGGCCGAGGGCTCGATCAGTGCGTTCATGAGTTTAAGAAGGGTGGACTTGCCGCAGCCATTGGCGCCCAGCAACACCACCCGCTCGCCCGCCTCGACGCGCAGGCTGAGCCCTCCGAACAGCGGCGGCTCGTCCGGCCAGGCGAATTCCACCCCGATCAGTTCAATCATCGAACGCCCCCCGCGAGCGCATGGCCTGGGCCGACTCGGTCGCTGCGGAAAGTCCCATGTCGAGCAGTGCCCGGCTTTGCGCGGCGGCGAGGCGCACCTCGTCCAGGGCCCGCGGCGGCACCGGATTGCGGCTCATGAATGCGAGGCGGAAATCACGCAGCCTGCGCTCGTACACACGGATCTGCGCCAGCGCCAGGGTGACGACCAGGGTCGCCGTCGGCCAGCCCGCGATCGCGCGCAGCAGATCGACCCGGGCGATGAACCAGAAGCCCAGATACACCATCAGCAACACCCGCAGATTGGCGAGCAGGAGCCAGCCGGTGTCGATTTCGCCGCGCCAGAGGCCGACCGCGACATAACCCAGGCTGACGCTGAGGTTGAATGCCAGGATGGCCATCAGGCTGCGCCCGAGGATGCGCCAGCGCGCCCCCCCCGCCCCGAGCAGCGCCAGGGCCAGCCCCAGGGCCAGCAGGCGCGCATCGTGCACCAGGGTGGGCAGGGGCAGGACGGCCAGATAGAGATACAGGGCGTGGCGGGGGCTCATGCCTGCCATTTTCGCACCCGGGCGTAACGCCATACCGCGAGTGTCAATGCGGCCTCGCCCAGCCCGATCAATGCATGCGGGATCAGCACCGCCGGCAGGGTGATTTCCGGGCCGAACGGAAAGAACAATGGCTTGCCGTCCGGGCCGTGCGCCAGCCCGGGCTGGATGCCGAGCACGAGTGCGACAAGTGTCGCAGAGACCATCACCGCGACCCAGGTGGCGATCATGATCGCCGCATCTTCATGGAGCGATCGCAGCATGCGGAATACGGCCCGCGCGCTGAGCGCGCCGCACAGCCCCAGCGCCAGGGCGTTGACCGGCAGTGCGGTGAGCCCGCCAGCGCCAAACAGCAAGGCTTGCAGGCCGAGCACACCACTGTAGGCCAGGAAGGCCGGGCGCACACCGAACAGCAGGGCGAGCATGGCCACACCGAGGGCGTGGCCGCTGGTTCCCCCGGGCAAGGGCAGCATGATCAGACCCAGCGCATAGGCCAGGGCGGTGATCATGGCCAGGCGCGGCACCCGGGTTTCGTCGAGCTGTCCACGCAGGCCCCGCACCGCCCAGGCCCAGGCCACCACCGCCAGTGCGGCGGCGGGCAGATAGGTCTGCGGCGAGAGGAAACCGTCCGGAATGTGCATGCGACCGAGGTCAGGGTGCGAGGCGGAAACGGGCGTCAGAACAGCAGCGATGCACTCAGGAGCAGGCGGTATTTCTCCTTGCCTTCGGCGCCCTGCTGGTCGGCGGACTCGTTGAGCCGGGTCCATGCCGGGGTCTTGAGCCCCAGTGCCAGGCTGAGATTGTCCTTGTACAGGCGGACGCCGGGCACGAGATAAAGCATGCGGCCA
>CAZOZD010000154.1:0-1591 GCA_964584195.1 uncultured Burkholderiales bacterium | reverse complement strand
CGGTGGCCGCGGCGCCCGCGCCGTCCTCCACATCCCGGCCGAGGGCGAGGTATTGCGCCTCGATCGCGGCATCGATGCGCAGGCGGCGATCCGGATCGGTGTACATGCGCCGGACGAGGCTCAGGTTGAGCCGGTCTTCCGGACCAAAGCGGACACGCTGGCCATCGGCGTAGGTGTATTCGCGAAAGCGGATGGTCGAGGCTTCGAGATTGAAGGTGAGATCGGGCGACAAGGGTTTGGTCGCCGTAAGACCGAGGTTCCAGGTGTTCTTGCCGAAACCATGCGCCTTGCCGGGGTCGATGCTGCCGTCCGCAAGACGATGGTTGGCGTTGCCGGTGGGCAGCGTGCCACCGAAAAACACAGTGAAATGCCAGTCCTCCAGGTCATCCAGGCTCTCGTTGGCGGGCAGGAGCTTGATGCCCTCGCCCGGTTCGTGCTTGAAGCCGATCTGGCCCAGTACGGATACATCGGCCCAGCCCCTGGAATCCAGCCCGCCCGCTTCATCCACCTTGGCGTGATAGGGCGCGAACACATAGGCCGAGAACCAGGGGGTGAAACCGTGACCGGCACCGATCATCCAGTAGCTTGCGTACTTCCCCTCCGGCGCGCCGGGGTCGGGATCATGGGTCTTGAACCGGGCGTGATCGAGCTTGCCGTACAGAAGTGTCCTGCCCGCCGGCAACACCGCCGAACTCGCCGACTCGATGGGCGCGCCGGCCCCTTCCAGCGCAGCCGCGCCGATGCCGGCGACGCCGTGATGCGCGTGCGCGGCGAACGTGGAGTGCAAAACAACAAACAGCAATGCGGTACGCAAGGAATGCCGGCGGATCATGGTTTTTTCCTCAGCCAGAGTTGAATGAATGCAAACAGGGCGAGCAGGATCGACAGTCCGAACAGGATGAGGCTCGCCCGATTCGGTCCGGTGCCGGTGAGGGGCGCTCCGGGCGCCGCCGCCGCTGTGTCGATCCTCGTGTCGATGCCGTGACCGTCTGCGGAATGGGCCTTCAGGCGCCAGGGGCCCGCCCCCTCAGGCACGAACAGGGCCCGGCCCCGGGCATCGGTACGCCCCACCTGGATGGGGGCCTGCCCGCCGGCCGGCCAGACCTCATAGGCCTCGAATGCGAACGGCTTGCCGTCGGCATACAGGATGCGCACCGAAACGGCCCCGGCCGGCTCGAGCGTGGCATGCACCTCGTGGGCGAGACTTGTCCCGCCCGACAAGGCGAGCACCAGGGCTGCGAAAAGGATCCTCATCGGCGCAGCTCGAATTGCAGCGTGGCCGTCTCGATGCGGCGGTCGGCCCGGCCATCGTTCAGGGGTGTTTCGACGCTGGTCTGGATCGACTGCACGCCATCCTGGCGCAAACGGATGCGGATCACGCCCTCGGCATCGGTCACCCCACGCGTGCTGCCCTGGTAAGCCACCGCCACCCCGGCGAGCGGACGCCCGGCACGACTCACCCTGAGCGCGAGCTTGTCACCGGGTTTCAGCACCAGAGGATCGGCGAGCGGGATGAGCGACAGTGCGTCGCCCCAGGCGCGGGCGGCGGCCGGAGTCCAGGCCCCGATGCGCTGGATGGTCTCCTCGGCAA
>CAZOZD010000153.1:0-5661 GCA_964584195.1 uncultured Burkholderiales bacterium | reverse complement strand
CGATTCATCCTGAATTCCTCACCACAGAGACACAGAGTTCACAGAGAAGCCCGAACAAACCTGGCGTTTCCCGGGCAGCCCATGCTCACCCAACGGGTGACGCTGGAGAATGCGGAAAACCCCTGTTTTTTCTCTGTGGTTCCGTGGTTCAACTGGGTTTTGTTGGTTCATGCTTGCACCTGTCGGGGATGATCTCTCAGGGAGAGACCGGAATCTGGGTCAGGCCCTGTGTTTCCGGCAGGCCGAAGAGCAGGTTCATGTTCTGTACGGCCTGGCCGGCCGCACCCTTGACCAGGTTGTCGATGACCGACAGGACCACCACGGTGTCGCTGCCCTGGGGGCGGTGCACGGCGATGCGGCAGAGGTTGGACGCGCGCACCGAGCGGGTCTCCGGATGGCCCCGGGCCGGCAGCACGTCGACGAAGGCCTCGTCGGCATAGCGTTGCTCGAACAGGCTCTGGAGGTCGACCTCGCGGCTCAGGCGGGCATACAGGGTGGCGTGGATGCCACGGATGAGGGGGGTGAGGTGAGGCACGAAGGTCAGGCCGACATCGCGCCCGGCCATGCGCGAGAGGCCCTGGCGGATCTCCGGCCAGTGCCGGTGACCCGGTACGGCGTAAGCCTTGAAGTTGTCGCTGGACTCGGCGAACAGGGTGTGCACCTCGGCTTTGCGGCCGGCGCCGGAGACGCCCGACTTGCAGTCCGCCACCAGCCAGCCGGTGTCGATCACGCCGGCTTCGATGAGGGGCAAAAAGCCCAGTTGCACCGCGGTCGGGTAGCAGCCCGGGTTGGCGATCAGGCGAGCCTCGCGGATGCGGTCGCGGTTGAGCTCGGGCAGGCCGTACACCGCCTCGGCGACCAGGTCCGGACAGGCATGCTCCATTCCATACCATTTCGACCATTCCGGGATGTCCTGGATGCGGAAGTCGGCCGCCAGGTCGATGACCCGCACGCCGGCCTCCAGAAGCTCCCGGGTCTGTTGCATCGCCACGCCATTCGGGGTGGCGAAGAACACCACGTCGCAGGACTTGAGCGGGGCTTCCTCGGGTGTGCTGAAGGCCAGATCGACCCGGCCGCGCAGGGAGGGAAACATCTCCGCCACCGGCATGCCGGCCTCCTTGCGCGAGGTGATGGCGGCAAGCTCGACCTCGCCGTGCTGGGCCAGTAAACGCAACAGCTCGACGCCGGTGTAGCCGGTGCCACCAACAATGCCTGCCTTGATCATGACTGGAGTCCTTGTACGCTGGAAGATGGACGAGTGCCGGAAATATACATAAAAAAAGCCGCCCGAATCTGAGTTGGGGCGGCTTTTCCGGGGGGTGTCGCTTAACGCTTGGAGAACTGCTTGCGCCGGCGAGCCTTGTGCAGGCCGACCTTCTTGCGCTCCACCTCACGCGCGTCCCGGGTGACGAGGCCAGCGCTCTTGAGGGTGGGCTTGAGCCCGGAGTCGAACTCGATCAGGGCGCGGGTGATGCCATGCCGGACGGCGCCGGCCTGGCCGGTCTCGCCGCCACCGTGGACATTGACCATGATGTCGACGCTGTTGACGCGGTCGGTCAGCTGGAGCGGCTGGCGCACCACCATGCGGCCGGTCTCGCGGGCGAAATATTCGTCGAGCGGCTTGCCGTTGACGAGGATGCGGCCGGAGCCGGTCTTCAGGAACACGCGGGCGACCGAGCTCTTGCGTCGTCCGGTGCCATAGTAGTAGTTGCCGATCATCTTGGATTCCTCAGATTTCCAGTGCCTTGGGCTGCTGCGCGGTGTGGGGGTGCTCGCCACCGGCATAGACCTTCATCTTCTTGATCATGGCGTAGCCGAGCGGGCCCTTGGGGAGCATGCCCTTGACCGCCTTTTCGAGGGCCCGGCCGGGGTGCTTGGCCTGCATGTCGCCGAAATTGGTCTCGAAGATGCCGCCGGGAAAACCCGAGTGGCGATAGTATTTCTTGTCGAGGGCCTTGTTGCCGGTCACACGCATCTTCTCGGCGTTGACCACGACGATGTAGTCGCCGGTGTCCACGTGCGGGGTATAGATGGGTTTGTGCTTGCCACGCAGCCGCCGAGCGATTTCGGAAGCCAGACGGCCCAGCACCTTGTTGGTGGCGTCCACCACAAACCAGTCGTGCTGGACTTCATGCGGCTTGGCAGAAAACGTTTTCATGGCGTGTCCTGATTCAGGGGGTCGTACGGAAAGGGCGAGATTGTAGGTTGCCGTGCGGCCTGCTGTCAAACTGCAATTGCAAGGCCACGGCAGAAGTATAGGGTTCGGTCAGTAGCTCGCCGTGCGTACCGGTGCGGGGGTGGCGCGGACGGAAAGGCCGGATTCGGGACGGTTCGGTGATTTCGAGGATGCCGCCTCACCGCGGGCGGCTACCGCTTTTTTTTTGCCGTAGTCCTCGATGAATGCCACCACCTTGTTGAGGTGCACCTGTCCGGGGATGAACATGACGATCTCGCCGTTGGGGTCGTACAGATAGGAGGTGGGGTAGAAATCGACCGGTCCGACCTGGCGGAACGGGCTGTTCGGGTTGCGCCGCGAACCGCCGGCGACGATGGCGTGGAAGTCGAGTTTCTTGCGTTCGGCGGTTTCGCGCACCACGTTCTCGTCCGGACCGTAGTCGAGGCCGACGCCGATCACCACGAAGTCGCGGCGTTTGTTGAGCTGGGTGAGCGTGGGGACCTCGACCCAGCACAAGGGGCACCAGGGTGCCCAGAAATTCACCAGCACCCATTTGCCACGCAGGTCGGACAGGCGCACGGTCTTGCCGTTGATGTCGGTGAATTCGAAATTGATCGCCTTGGTCGATTGGGCGAACGCCGGAACCGGAAGTGCCAGCGCCAATCCGAGCAAGCAAGCCTTCAGCCATCCACGCATTTCTATCCTTTCAGTGTCCCGGGGGAGGCGTGCGCCCCCGTCACGAGGCGGTTTCAACCTTCCCGCATCATCAGATGATACTGGATCTTCATGGTCAGCGCCGAGCCGGCGATGATCCCGAACAGTACCAGGAACGAGCTCAGGGCCAGGGTGGAGATCCCGGTCACGCCCTGGCCGATGGTGCAGCCCATGGCGGTGACGCCGCCGAAGCCCATCAGGGTGGCGCCGATGATGTGCATCAGCATGTCCTGCGGGCTGTTGAAATATTCCCAGCGGAACGAACGGGCCAATAGCGAGTAGGCGAACGACCCTAGCACGACACCGAATACGCTGGCAATGCCGAAGGTCACGAACTTGTCACGCCAGTAGGCCCACAGGTCCATGGTATAGGCCAGCGGGCCCACGAAGGTCATCGACTCGGCGAGGCGCGAATCGGTTCCCACATAGGCGAGTTCCATGAATTCATTCTCGGTCAGGCCGATCTTGCCGGTGACGTACCAGCCGCCAACCACCACCAGACCGATCACCACGCCGGCGAGGATGTTATCGCGGCTGGCGCGGAATTCGGCACTGGCGAACACGAACACCAGGATCGCCACGGCCAGCACGGCGCCGACCGCGAGATGCATGTCGGGGTTGTCGAAGCCGAGCAGGTTGGGCAGGGTCTGCATGTGGTCGAGGTGGACGGTGAACAGATCGGCGCGCAGGACGTTGTCGACGAACACGCGGAAGATCCCGTTCATGGTGACCAGCGCGGAATAGCCGAGGAACAGGAACACCACCACCGATTTCAGGTTGCCGCCGCCCAGGCGCACCAGGGTGCGCTGGCCGCAGCCGCCGGCCAGGGTCATGCCGACCCCGAAGGTGAGGCCGCCAACCAAGGCTGCCAGCCAGAAGAATGTGGGGCGGGTGTAATAGGTCTGGTGGATGTCGAGGTCGCCATGCCAGACCAGCAGGCTGGTGCCGAGGATGGCGACCGAGATGGCCAGCAGCCAGGCCCGCATGCGGCCCCAGTCGCCCATGTTGACCACGTCGGAAACGGCGCCCATGGTACAGAAGCTGGTCTTGTTGGCGACGAATCCGAAAATGAATGCGAGTATGAATCCAAGCCAAGCCACCAGTTGCACGGTGTTCTGCCCGTCTTCCATGAAGGTCTCCTATCGCTCGCAGGGTGGTGTTATCGATCCGTCACGGCGTCGGAGTACCCCTTGCGACAGCGTGCCCGGAACGTGGGTGGGGGATTATAGATTGAAACACTCGGGTCACAATCGTTCCGGAACTGTACAAACGTATCAGTCACTCCGGAGTGCTTCGGGCTGATAGCGGGTGGGGTCGGCGAGGCCGGCGGCGAGGAAGCCCTGGCGGCGGAAGCGGCAGGAATCGCAGCGACCGCAGGCGCGGCCCTCGCTGTCGGCCTGGTAGCAGGACACGGTGAGTCCGTAATCGACCCCGAGACCGTGGCCGATGCGGATGATCTCGGCCTTGCTCAGCGCGATCAGGGGGGCGACGATGCGGGTCGGCCGGCCTTCGACGGCCTGGCGGGTGGCGAGATTGGCCACACCCTGGAATGCGGCGACGAACTCCGGCCGGCAGTCCGGATAGCCGGAGTAGTCGACCGCGTTGACGCCGATGTAGATCGATTCCGCTTCGAGTACTTCGGCCCAGGCCAGGGCAAGGGCCAGCATGACGGTGTTGCGGGCCGGGACGTAGGTGGACGGGATGCCGGTCGCCGGGCTTTCCGGCACCGCCAGGGTGGGGTCGGTGAGCGAGGAGCCGCCGAACTCACCCAGGCCGATGCGCACCACACGGTGTCCGGCGGCGCCGAGCTGGCGGGCCACGGCGGCAGCGGCATGCAGTTCGGAGTCGTGGCGCTGGCCGTAGTCGAGGCTGAGGGCATGCGCCGCATGGCCTTCGGCGCGGGCGATCGCCAGCGCGGTGGCGGAATCGAGACCGCCGGAGAGCAGTACAACGGCACGGCTCATCGGCCGGGCTCCTCGCCCCAGAGCAGCTTGTGCAGCTGGACCTGCATGCGTACCGGCAGACCGTCGGCAAGGATCCATTCGGCCAGCTGGCGTGGCTCCAGCCTGCCGAATGCGGGCGAGAGCAGCACCGGGCAGCGCTCGGCGAGGCGATGTTCGGCGAGCTGGGCCTTGGCCCAGGCGTAATCACGGGCGTCGGTAAGTACGATCTTGATCTCGTCGTGCGCACTCAGATGCTCCAGATTGCTCCACAGGTTGCGTTCGACTTCACCGGAACCCGGTGTCTTGAGGTCGACGATGCGCGCCACGCGCGCATCGACCGCAGAGATGTCGAGTGCGCCCGAGGTTTCCAGGGCGACATCATGGCCGGCATCACAGAGTGCTTTAAGCAGGTCGAGGCAGGGGCGCTGGGCCAGGGGTTCGCCGCCGGTGACGGTGACGTGACGGGTGGGGTGGGTGGCGATGCGTTCGAGGATGGCGTCCAGGCCCATCCATTCACCGCCCTGAAAGGCATAGGTGGTGTCGCAATAGGCGCAGCGCAGGGGGCAGCCGGTGAGGCGCACGAACGTGCAGGGACAGCCGGCCCAAGTGGATTCGCCCTGAACGGACAGGTAGATCTCGGTGACGACCAGACGCGGTTCGGCGTCGGTCATGGCGCTGCGTTTCGTCAGACGGCGGTCCCGTCGCCCGCGTCGCGGGCCCTTATGCCCATTTCGCCGTCCAGCGGCACGCCCTCGATCTCGACACCGCCCGTGAGCGCGCTCATGCTGACGGGGACGGACGCCTTTGCCTCAGGCTGCTTGAGCGGTT
>CAZOZD010000152.1:0-5710 GCA_964584195.1 uncultured Burkholderiales bacterium | reverse complement strand
GTTGCGCACGGTGTTGTCGGACAGGTTGAGGTGGGCGCCGATCACCTTGTTGCTCAGCCCCTGGGCCACATACTCGGCGATCTCGACCTCGCGCGCCGACAGGGCGGCGATGGGGTCGGGGGGGCTGACCCGGGACAGCTTCTGCAACACCTGGGGCGGGAATGCTCCGGCATCCTGCAGGACGATGCCGATGGCGTGGGTGATCTGTTCGGTGTCGGAGGACTTGAGCAGGTAGCCGTCGATGCCGGTCTCGATGGCGGCGCGGATCTCCTCGTCGTCGTCCTCTACGGTGAGCACGATCACCTTCATGCCGGCCGACTTGAGGCGGGGCACCAGTTCCAGGCCCTCGCCGTCGGGCAGGCTGCGGTCGAGGATGACCACGTCGGCTTCACCCCCTGCGGCGAGCCAGGCGCGGGTGCTGGCCAGATCGGTGCACTCGCCGGCCACCGCAAACCCCTCCCGGCCCTCCAGGGAGCGCTTGACACCGAGCAGGATGAGCGGATGGTCGTCGACGATGAGTACGCGGATGGGGTTCATGATCGGCCGGAATCGTGCAATGGTCCGATCATACCGCAGGCCGGGCGGGGCAGGATATGCCCCGCCGGGGTGAGGCGTCCAAGGCCGGTCAGCGCCGGCCGGCGCGACGCTCCTGTTCGATCAGGGTGTCGACCGCCTCCAGGGTGCGGGCGTGGCTGCCGGTGAACGTGGCCGAGGTGAGGTACTTGCCGTTCACCGCCACCGCGGGCACCCCGTTGAGACGGTAGTTGCGGGTAACCTGGCGGGCGCGGTTGACCTTTGAGGCGACACCGAATGAATGGTATGCATCCTTCACCCGGTTCCGGTTCAGACCCTGGCCGGCGGCCCAGTCGAAGAAGGTTTCCGGGTCGTTGAGGTTGTGGCCCTGGTTCTGCACTGCTTCGAACACTGCCGTGTGGAGACGGTCGGCGGCGCCCAGCGCCTCCAGGGTGTAATACACCCGCGCCAGCGGCTCCCAATGGTCGGCCAGGATGGCGGGCTGGCGCACCACCACCACGTCGCGCCCGAGCTTCTTGCGCCAGGCCGCAAGCTCGGGTTCAAACTGCATGCAATGCGGGCAGCGGTACCAGAAGAATTCGAGCACCTCGATCTTGCCCTTCTGCTCCACGCTCTGCGCTGGCGAGAGGACGAGATAATCGCGGCCGGCCTCGAAGGCGGATTGCGCCTGGACATGGACGGAAGACACCAGGGCAGCGCCGAACAGGGTGGCTGCGAACAGGGAACGCATACGATACATGGCGGATACCTCGTTCAGGGAGTGACCGGTTCTTTGAGCAGGCGTGGCTCGAATTTGTTCGCCAGCAGCGTCTCGCGCGCCTTCTGCGCCGCCGCCTCGCTGGCGAATGGGCCGACCCGGACCCGGTGCATGGCCACACCGCCGACCTCGACCCGCTGCACCACGGACTCGACGTTGAGCAGGGCCAGACGGGCCTTCAGCTCCTCCGCCGCGGCCGGCTCGCGCAGGGCGGCGATTTGCAGCCACCAGGCCTCGCGCACGGGAGCCGGCTCGATCGGCCTGGGTGTCTTGTCGCCGGCGAGGATGTCGTAGAAGGTGTATTGCGGCGGCGCGGGGGGCGAGGCCGGTTCGGGCGGCGCTTCCACCACCGGGGCGGGCGTCACCCTGGCCGGCGCTTCCAGGCTGGGTGCCGACTCGAACTCGCGAAAGCCGCTCGGCTGGCTCCAGAAATACCAGATCAGGCCACCGGCGATGGCCAGTCCGACCGCCACCCCGAACAGCAGGCCGAGCACCAGCCCGGCCCCCTTGCGGGGCGGCTGGCCGCGGCCGGCATGAGTGTAATCGCGGCGACCGGCCATGCCTACATCTTGTCCGGGGCGGATACGCCGAGCAGGGCCAGGCCATTGGCCAGGGTCTGCCGGGTGGCGGCGATGAGCGCCAGACGGGCCAGGCGCAAGGCCTCGTCCTCGACCAGGAACTGGCAGGCGACATAGAGTCCGTGCAGCTCGGCGGCCAGATCGCGGAGGTAATAGGCGACCAGGTGCGGCGCCATCTCGCGCGCGGCGGCGGCGCAGGTATCGGGGAACTCGGCCAGGCGGTTGAGCAGGGCCATCTCCTGTGGATGCGCCAGCGGCGCGAGGTCCGTGTCATGCAGCTCGGCCGGGTCGCCTCCCCACTGCGCCAGCACGCTGGATACCCGGGCATGGGCATACTGGATGTAATAGACCGGGTTCTCGTTGCTCTGGCTCGTGGCCAGGTCCAGGTCGAAATCGAGGTGCTGGTCGGACTTGCGCAACACGTAGAAGAAGCGGCAGGCGTCGTTGCCCACTTCCTGGCGCAACTGGCGCAAGGTCACGTACTCGCCGGCGCGGGTGGACATGGATGCCTTCTGGCCGTTGCGGTAGAGCACCGCGAACTGCACCAGGGCCACGGTGAGGCGATCGGGATCGGCGCCGGCAGCCTTCAGCGCACCCTTCACCCGGGCAATGTAGCCGTGGTGGTCGGCGCCCCATACGTCGATGACCCGGGAGAAGCCGCGCTCGAACTTGTTGAGGTGGTAGGCGATGTCGGCGGCGAAATAGGTGTAGATGCCGTTCTCGCGGCGCACCACGCGGTCCTTCTCGTCACCGAATGCGGTGGAGCGGAACCAGAGCGCCCCGTCCTGTTCGTAGAGGTGGCCGTGCTTCCCCAGGGCCTCGACGGCGCGGTCGATGAGGCCGGCATCGTGCAGGCTGCGCTCGGAGAACCAGTGGTCGAAGGTGACGCCAAACTCGGTGAGGTCGTTGCGGCCGTCGCCCAGTTGCTCCTCCAGTGCGTAGCCATGCACGTAGGCGTAGTCGGGGCCGAGCAGGCGGCGGGCGGTGGCGATGAGGTGGTCCAGGTGCTCTTCCGGCGCCTCGCCCCGGTCCGGCGCGCCGGCGAGCACTTCAGCGGCGGCGCGCTTGTATCGCTCGCCATGCAGGGCATAGATCCCCTCGGCCATGATCTTGACGTAGTCACCCTGGTAGGCGTTGGCCGGGAAGGGCACGGATTCGCCAGTGAGTTCCAGGTAGCGCAGCCAGGTGGACAGGGCCAGGATGTCCATCTGCCGGCCGGCATCGTTGACGTAATACTCGCGGCTGACTGCATAGCCGGCGAAATCGAGGCAGTTGGCGAGGCTGGCGCCATAGGCCGCGCCGCGACCATGGCCGACGTGCAGGGGTCCGGTGGGGTTGGCGGACACGAACTCGACCTGGATCTTCTCGCCCTGGCCGAAATCGGTGCGGCCCCAGTCCACGCCGCGGGCCAGGATGTGACCGACCAGGGCATGGCGGGCCGCGGCGCGCACGAACACGTTGATGAAGCCAGGACCGGCGATCTCGGTCCGCTCCACCAGTTCGGAGTCCGGCAGGGCGGCGACGATCTCGGCCGCCAGCTCGCGCGGATTGCGCTTCAGCGTCCTGGCCAGCGGCATGGCTGCATTGCAGGCGTAGTCACCATGCGCGGCCTGCTTCGGCCGCTCCAGCTCCGGCAGAACCCCGGCGCCCGGCGCTACGCGCTCCAGGGCCTGACGGAACAGCTCGACGAGATGGGCCTTGGGATCGATGTAGGACGGCGGGGATGGAATCTGGGACATGGAAAGGAGGAACGCCGGATGGAATCGGCGGATTATAGCCGAGCCGACTTTGCTTAGAACTCAAGCGGATCGACGTCCACGCTCCAGCGCAACTCGCGGCGGGCCGGCAGGGCGCGCAGTTCCGCCAGCCAGGGCGCGAGGAAGCCTTGCAGGCGGGCGCGCGAGGTCGACTGAACCAGCAACTGGGCGCGCTCGCGGTCAGCCAGGCGGGTGAGCAGGGCGGGCACCGGGTCGAACAGGTCGATGCCGGTGGCGAGCGGCTCCGCCCGGCGGCGGGCATGGTCGAGAAAGGCCAGCGCGGTATCGATCCGGTCGGCCTCGGCGCGCAACAGGGCCTGATGGACGAAGGGCGGAAAATCGGCCTCGCGCCGCTCATCGAGGGCTGTGGCGGCCCAGGCGGGGTAGTCGTGCCGGCATACCGCGTCATACAGCGGGTGGTGGGGAAAATCGGTCTGTATCCAGACCTCGCCGGCATGTTCGGCGCGGCCGGCGCGGCCCGCCACCTGCATGAGCTGGGCGAACAGGCGCTCGCCGGCACGGAAATCCGCCGCCATCAGGGCCTGGTCGGCCCCCAGCACACCGACCAGGGTGAGGCGGGGAAAGTCGTGCCCCTTGGCGACGATCTGGGTGCCGACCAGGATGTCCACCTCGCGCGCGGCGATGGCGGCGCGCATTTCAGCAAATGCCCCCTTGCGCCGGGTGGTGTCGCGGTCGATGCGCAGGATGCGGGCGCCGGGGAAGCGTTCGGCCAGGGTTTCCTCGATGCGCTGGGTACCCTGGCCGAGCGGGCGCAGGTCGAGGCCACCACAGTTCGGGCAGGATTCGGGCGGACGGCTCTCCAGGCCACAATGATGGCAGCGCAGTTCATGGCCCGAGCCGCGCCGGTGCAGGATGAGGTTGGCCGAACAGCGCGGGCAGCGGCTGACGTGGCCGCAGCCCTGGCAATACAGGGTGGGTGCATAGCCACGCCGGTTGACGAACACCAGGGACTGTTCGCCGCGCGCGAGGCAATCGGCCAGGGCGCGGTCGAGCCCGCTGGAGAGGCCCTGGTGGGGACGATCGACGCGGGTATCGATGAGGCGCAGGCGTGGCATGGCCGCATCGGCGCGCGCGCGCCGGGGCAGATCGAGGCGGCGGTAGCGACCGCTCGCGGCGTTGCGCCAGGTCTCCAGTGCGGGGGTGGCGGAGCCGAGCAGCACGGCCACGCCACGCTGGCGGGCCCGCCAGACGGCGACATCGCGGGCGGAATAGCGCAGCCCGTCCATCTGCTTGTAGGAAGGGTCGTGTTCCTCGTCGACGAGGATGAGGCCCAGGCGGGGCAGGGGCGCGAACACCGCCAGACGGGTGCCGAGCACCAGGTCGGCACGCCCCGAAAGTCCGTCGAGCCAGGCGGCGAGCCGCTCGCCATCGCTCATGCCGCTGTGCAGGCTGACGATGTGGCGGCCGGGGAAACGCTGGCGCAGGCGTTCGCCGAGCTGCGGCGTGAGATGGATCTCGGGCGCCAGCATCAGGCATTGCATGCCTGCCGCCAGCACCCCGGCCATCAGTTCCATATAGACCTCGGTCTTGCCGCTGCCCGTGACCCCGAACAGCAGCCAGGCGGAGAACCCCGGCGGCGCCTCGCGTACCGCCGCCACGGCGGCGGCCTGGTCGGGGTTGAGCGCCAGGCCAGCCTGGCCGGCGGCAGGATCGCCGGCCAGGCTGGCCGCCTCGACCAGCCCGCGCCGTGCCCAATCGCGCAGGATCGCACCCTGGTCGGCCAGCATCCCGGCCGGACAGGGGCCGCTTGCCAGCCGTTCGGCCAGGCGACGCTGGGCATGCGCTCGCGCGGGCAGGGTCCGGGCATGCTCGATCCCGGCTGCGGTGAGGCGCCAGGCCGCGGGAGGCGGCGGCCGGAATGCCGCCCGCTTCAGGGCCGGCGGCAGCACGGTGATGAGGCTGGGGCCGAGCGGATGACGGTAATAATCGGCGGCGAAGCGTACCAGCTCGATGAGGTCGGGCGGCAGCGCCGGCAGGCTGCGGTCGATGAAGCGCACTTCGCGCAGGCGCTCCGGCGCCAGCTCGGACGCGCCGGCCAGGGCGACGATCACCCCGGTGCGCTC
>CAZOZD010000151.1:0-5714 GCA_964584195.1 uncultured Burkholderiales bacterium | reverse complement strand
ACACGTCGACGCCGTGCGCGATGACCTCGATACCTTGGTGCTGGACGCCGATCTGCTGGAGGCTGTGCTCTCGAACCCTGACCCGAAGAAGGCCAAGGAGATCGAGATCAAGCTCAAGCGCCGGTTGCGCGGGCATGGAGACAACCCCAAGTTCAAGAAACTTTCCGAACGACTTGATGCACTGAAGGATCGCTTCGAGTCCGGAAAGATCAACAGCGTCGAGTTTCTGAAAGCTTTGCTGGAAATCGCCAAGGAGACGCTGCAAGCCGAGAAGGAGGTCCCGCCTGAAGAGGATGAGGATCGCGGCAAAGCGGCGCTGACCGAACTGTTCAACGAGGTGAAGACCGCCGAGACGCCGATCATGGTCGAACGCGTCGTCGCGGACATCGACGAGATCGTGCGACTGGTCCGTTTCCCGGGCTGGCAAGGTACTCAGGCCGGCGAACGCGAGGTCAAGAAGGCCCTGCGCAAAGCCCTCTTCAAATACAAGCTGCACGCGGATGAGGAGCTGTTCGAAAAGGCCTACAGCTACATCCGGCAGTATTATTGAGAGGATGATGATGAGCGACGACGCGCGTTACCCTTGGTCATACCCCGGCGCCCGCTGGTGGAAATTCGATTTCCATACCCACACGCCGGCCGCCAAGGACACGAGCGCCTGGCAGGCTGCCATCGGCACACTTGATGTGCCTATTCCTGAGCCTTTGAAATCCAATACAGCCACCAGCAAGGTTCGCCATGTTCAATAACGCTGTCGATTTGATCCAGAAAATCCACCTGGGCGAAGATTCTTTTCTGGAACTGAAAGAAGTCCGCTTTGCCGGCCAAAAGGTAGCGGCACCGCATAAAGATTCGCTGGCCGATGAGCTGGCCGCCTTTGCCAACAGTCAGGGCGGGGTTTGTGTGCTGGGCGTGGACGATGCCCGGCAGGTGCAAGGCATGGCGCTGGAGCAACTGGATGCCGTGGAAACCTTTGTCCACCAAGTCTGCATGGACAGCGTCACCCCGCCTCTGATGATCAGCATTGCCCGTATGGAACTTCCCGATGCCGCTGGCCAGCCCAGGCCCGTGCTCAAGCTGGATATCCCGCGCAGCCTGTTTGTGCACCGTAGTCCCGGCGGCTATCTGCACCGTATTGGCAGCGCCAAGCGCGAGATGACGCCGGACTATCTGGCGCGTTTGTTTCAGCAGCGTAGTCAGGCGCGCATCATCCGCTTCGATGAGCAGCCGGTGCCCGGCGCAACGCTCGACGACCTCGCAGATGACCTGTGGCAACGTTTTGCCAGTCCACGCGTGCCGGATACGCGCGAGGTGCTGCTGGACAAGCTGGCCATGGCACGTCTCGATGCCGATGGCACGCTGCGTCCAACCATTGCCGGGGTGCTGATGGCCAGCGCTGACCCGCGCCGCTGGCTGCCCAATGCCTACATTCAGGCGGTGGCCTACCGGGGCACGGACATTGCGCCGCAGGGCGATGCGCTCTATCAGCTCGACGCACAGGACATCAGCGGGCCGCTGGATGCCCAGGTGCTGGCAGCCTGTCACTTCGTGCGCAAGAACATGAAGGTTGCCGCCAGCAAGGACATGGGCCGGCGCGATCTGCCGCAGTACGACATGACCGCTGTCTTCGAGGCCCTGGTCAACGCCGTTGCGCACCGGGATTACTCGATCCATGGCGCCAAAATCCGCCTGCGGATGTTTGCGGATCGACTGGAGCTGTATTCGCCCGGCGCCATCCCCAACACCATGACCGTGGAGAGTCTTCCCTACCGTCAGGCCGCGCGCAACGAAGCCATCACCAGCCTGCTGGCCAAGTCCCAAGTGCCCGAAGCGGACAAAGAGATCACCGGCCGCAGCGCCATGATGGACAAGCGTGGCGAGGGGGTACAGATCATTCTGGATCAGAGCGAACGACTGTCCGGCAAACGACCGGTTTACAGGCTAGTGGATGACTCCGAGCTGTTGCTGGTCATCCCCGCCGCCGAGCCGCCCGAGGCTGTTGATGCCGGCCGAATTCTGATCAGGGATTCCGGTTGAACCCAGATTGTCCATTGAGAATTTTTCACCCCTCCCCCCATTGGGGGAAGGTTGGGATGGGTGTGCGGCGAAAGCCGACCTTTTTTTGAAATATCCGGGATCATCGACCAGGAGCTTCCGCGACAGCCCAGGCCCAGCCTTCAGCGCACGGACTCGCCGCCCACCCAGACCATGTTGAAGCGCCGCGCGAAGGCGAGCTTGCGGCGCAACTCGCCGATGCCGCGCTGGAACGCCGCGCGTTGACCGGGTGGCAGCCGGCGCACGGCGAGCAGCAGGTCGGCGGGCGGGGTGGCACCCGCCTCGTCGGCGAACAGCTCGTAGTGCAGGTGCGGCCCGGTGGCCAGCCCGGTCATGCCGACGAAACCGATGAGCTGGTTCTTGCGCACCGTCTGTCCGGCCGCCAGGCCGGGCGCGAAGCGGTCCAGGTGGCCATAGCGGGTGGTGTAGCGGTCGAAATGGCGCAGCTCGACCAGGTTGCCGTAACTGCCGCGCACGCCGACGAAATTCACCACGCCATCGGCGGTGGCGTACACCCGGGTGCCGATCGGGGCGCCGTAATCGGTGCCGCGGTGCGCCCGCCATTCCTTGAGGATGGGGTGATAGCGCAGGGTCGCCGGCAGCGAGGTGATGCGGCTGAATTCCAGCGGCGACTTGCGGAACACCCGCGCCACATCGTCCCCCTTGAGGGGTACCGCCCAGGGCTCGCGGGCCGGGTCGACCATGCGCAAGGTCTTGTTGATGTCCACCCCCTCGATGTCGAAATAGCCCACCGTGGTGCCGTCGTCGTACAAAAATGCCTCCAGACGGCGTTCATCGTTGTCGAACTCGGCGGCGAGGATGCGCCCCGGAGTGGGCAGGCCGTTGTCGAGGCGCATCTCGAACACGAGGACGCAACGGTAGCCAAACACCAGGTCGAGGTGAAAATCCACTTCTTCAGCAAAGATCTCTGCCAGTTGCAGACCGATCGACTCCGGCAGGCCAAGCGCGTCGGTGGCCGCGAACAGGGGCGACTGACGGCCGTTGCCATTCAGTGTGGCAAAGGCCGGGGCGTTGGCGCGCACCCCGAATGCCGCCACCTCGATGCTGGGTCGGTGCGCATCGTCAAGCTCCGGCCGGCCGCGTGGCGGCTCCAGCCTGGCTTCCGGCGACCGCGAACGGGCCCAGGCCGGTGTGGCAAGCAGTGCCGTCGCCGCCAGCAGACGGCGCAACAGGGCACGTCGGGTCCAGGTCGGCATGCGCTCAGTGCACCCCGGCGCCGGGCGCCATGGCCAGGTCCCATTCCACCCGGTTGCGTCCCTCGCTCTTGGCACGATAGAGCGCGGTATCGGCGCGGATCAGGAGGTCGCGCACCGCCAGATCACCGCGCGCATAGCCGGTCACACCGAAACTGGCGGTGCAGCGCAGGGTGAGGTCACCGGTCTCGACCCGCATCGACTCGATGGCGAGACGCATGCGTTCGGATGCCGCCACCGCCTCGGGCACATCGGTGCCCGGCATGAGGAGGGCGAACTCCTCGCCGCCCAGGCGACCGAGGAAATCGATCTCGCGCTTGGATGCGGTGAGCACGTTGGCCAGTGCGATCAGCACCCGGTCGCCGACCGGATGGCCATGCGTATCGTTGACCCGTTTGAAATGATCGAGATCGACCATCACCAGGGCGAGGTGGCCGTTGTACCGGCTGGCGCGGACGATCTCTTCCTCCGCCTTTTCCATGAACGCGCGCCGGTTGAACAGGCCGGTGAGTGAATCGATGCGCGCCTCGCGTTCCGCCGCCAGCTTCTGTTCCCTGAGCTCACGGGTGGCCTCGGCCACCCGTCGCTGCAATTCGTCCTGGTTCATCGCCACCTGCTCGGCCATGTCATTGATGCCGGTTTCAAGTTCATAAAGTACGCAAGCACTGTCCACATCGACGCGCGCATCCAGCTCGCCCCGGCCGATCTGCCGCACCACCCCGGCGATGCGGTTGATCGGCCCGGTCACCTGGCGCGACACCCAGGCCGCGAGGATACCGCCAACCAGGATGCTCAGCAGCACCAGACCGAATGCCACCCAGACGATGCGGACCCGCTTCGCGTCCAGACCGGCATGGTCGAGCTCGACCCGCACGTAACCGAGCCGGACCTCCGGATCGGCAACCTCCTCGCCGGGGAGCAATGCATCGAATGCCAGGGCCCGACCCTCGATCGCCACCGTCACCGCATTCGCCGCCTGCGGCGGCGGCCCCACACCCCGCCCGGTGCCTTGGGCGACCGGTTCGGCGCGGGATAGGATCAGCCCGTCGACGTCGAGCACCGCCACGGAACGGAGGCCGGGCTCGCTCGCCACCACCATGCGGGTGAGGAGTTCGAGCGCCTCGCGGTTGCCGGAGAACAGGTGGAACTCGGAAGCCACCGCCAGCTGGCGCGCCACCGCCTCGGCCCGCTTGTGCTCGGCCTCGGCCAGCTCGCTGTTCAACCAGTTCACCCACAGCATCGACAGCAGCAAGGCAAACAGCACCACCGGCAACCAGGCCACCGCCAGGATGCGCAACTGGAAACCGCTGGCGCGCTTCATGGCCGCCCCCGCTCGCTACGCAACGCACGGGTCAGCGCGTCCGGATTGAGCTGGATGCCGAGCGAACGGCCGACATTGGCGTTCACCGCCACCTCGTATTCACGTGCCGGCTGCGGCGCCGGTCGCCGCCCGGCGAGCACGGCGCTGACCAGGCTGGCGGCATGGCTCGCCAGGGATTCGGGCGTGGCATGCAGCGCGAACAGGGCCCCGGCGCGCACGAAGGCGGCGGAGAATGCAAGCACCGGAACGTTGCGGCGGTAACTGGCAAGCAGGATATGCTGCACGGTGCGCGGGCTGTAGATGAGCGAATCCGGCACCGCCAGCAGCACATCCGCGCCAAGCACACCCTGCAACGCGCCCGCCAGCCGCTCGGCGACATCCACCTCGCGCAGCACCAGCCCGACCCCGGCGACCCGGGCGGCACGCTCGATCTCTTCGCGATAGACGAGCGAATCCGGTCCCAGCATCACCCCCACCCGCTTCCATTCGGGACGGGCCAGACGCAGCAGGGCGAACTGGCGTTCGAAGGGCGGATCGAGATAGACCCCGGTGATGAGGCGGTTCTCCATCCCGGCCAGGCGATCGATCTGGTTGCGCGACACCAGGGTGGCCACCACCGGCACCCGTGGCCAGCGCCGGTACGGATCGTCGGCCACCTCGCGCAATGCGCGCGAGCCTACCGTCACGATCAAGGCGGGTGCCGGAGCGGCGGCATCGAACCCGCCCCAATGGCCGACCTGCACATCCAGGCCGGGCAGGCGCTCGACGAGCACCCGGCCGATCTCGGCATACGGCTCCCCGGTCTCGCTCAGCGCCACCCAGACCGTCTTGCCATTGGCCAGAACCTCGCCGCACACGACCAGAACCAGCCAGAACAGGGCGACGAGACGCGGCAGCAACCAGCGTGCAGGCGCATGGCAACGCCCCGCGCGGGCCCCTGCCGGCCTGGAATGAATCGCATCCACCGTTGGCTTGTGTACGTGCACCAATCCGCCCCCCTGTTCATCGCGCCCCGAGGACGCCTCTGCGCGCGTCCCGCTCTACCGGCCGGATTGACACGCGTGCCGCAATCATACCGCAAGCCGCCGGAATGCATCGGCCGATCGATGCACCGATCCGGCCCG
>CAZOZD010000150.1:0-5743 GCA_964584195.1 uncultured Burkholderiales bacterium | reverse complement strand
AGAGGGAGAGGGGAATTTCACCCTTCCCCGTAGGGCGAGGGGCCGGCCGCTCCTTGCATCCCCGTGCGCTCATTTGCGTTCCACCGGCCGCACCTCGCGCTCGAAGCGGGCGATGAATTCGCGTGCCGGGGTGTAGCTGGCGTCGTCCGCGGGATGGAATCGCTCGGTGGCCATGCCGGCGAGGATCTGGCGGCCCTCCGGGGTCCGGTCCAGCTCCAGCAGGACGGTGCGCACCGCGGCGCGGACCGGTTCGGGCACGTCGTCGCGGGCCATGAACGAATTGTTGATCAAGGACTCGGTTTCCCAGATCACCTTCAGCTGTGCGGCCTCGTTGGGACGGTCGCGCTGGAACAGGCGCCAGGGCGGCGGCCAGGTGGCGGCGGCGGCCGATTCGCCCAGGTAGGCGTTCATGATCGAGGACTCCTGCGAGCCGACGTAGCGGTTCTCGATGTCGCGGTTCACGTCGATGCCGTGCCGGTGCAGGAAATACTGCGGCATGATGGCTGCGGCGAGCGCGGTGTGCGACGGGTAGCTGACCACCTTGCCCTTGAGGTCGGCCGGCTGTTCGATGCCGCTGTCGCGGCGGACGATGAAGATGCCCTTGAAGTCCTCGGCGTCACCGGCCATGGCCAGCACGCTATAGCCCACCTTCATCGCCTCCAGGGTCTGCCAGGGGTTGGGCAGCAGGAATTCGGGCTGGCGGGCGCGGAACTTGGCTTCATAGGCCTGGTAGTCGCGCGAGGCTTCGAGCTCGAAGCGTGCGCCGGCGACCTTGGCGCTGAGGTAATCGGCCAGCGGCTGATAGGCCTCGGAAAGCTTCTGCGGGTTGTGCAGCGGATGCACGGCGAGGTAATACACCGGATCGGCGCGTTCAACGGGCGCATCGCTGTAGCGGGGTCCGGCGGCCTGTTCCGGGGCGCGGTCGCAGGCGGCGAGGCTGAACAGGCTGGTGAGGGCGAGGAGGAGGGTGGGGATGGGGGTGCGCAAGCGTCCTCCGGGCGGAGTCATGAATGGCTGGACGATGGACCGGTCGCGCCGGCCGGAAACAGTGCGTCGAAGCGGTATTGATCGGCCTGGGCGCGGATGTATGCCGCGATCTCGGGGTACTCGACCGCGCATTCGCGGGCGATGCTGCGCACCGCCTCGGCGTCCAGCACCAGCGCGGCGGCATTCAGGCGCTGGCGTACATCCGCCGGCAGGCGGTCGAGGTCGGCCGCGCTGGCATGGCTCGGGGAAGGCGTGGGCGTGACGGGCGTGTATTCGAATTCGATGGGTAGCAGGCGATGCATGCAGGTGAACAGCGCGTCTGCTTCCACCGGCTTGGTGAGCACGTCATCACAACCGGCCTCAATGATCCCGGCGCGATCCTCGGCGAATGCCGAAGCGGTGAGGGCGACGATGGGTGTAGCGCGGCCTTCCGGCAAGGCGCGGATGGCGCGGGTGGCGGCATAGCCATCCAGGATCGGCATGCGCATGTCCATCCAGACGAATGCGGGGTTCCATTCCTGGAACGCGGCGACCGCCGCCTCGCCGTTGTCGACACAGCGCACGGCGAAACCGGCGCGGGAGAGCAACTGCTCGATCAGGCGCTGGTTATCGGGCTGATCCTCGGCGACGAGCACCCGATAGCGGGGCTGGCCGGGCGCCAGATGCACCACCTGGCCGAAGTTCTCAACCGGCGTCACCGGATCGGCGATCGGCAGCTCAAGACGCAGGTAGAAGGTCGAACCTGCCCCCGGTGTACTCTCCGCGGCCAGCTCGCCCTGCATCAAGCGGGCATATTCACGGCAGATGGCCAGCCCCAGACCGGTGCCCTCGCCCTGGGCCACCCCCGCCTCGGTCTGATAGAAGGGCTGGAAGATGCGGGCCAGATCTTTGGCCGGGATGCCGATGCCGGTATCGCGCACGGCGAACTCGATGCGGGCGGAACCGTTCACCTGTTCCAGGCCGCGTACGGTAAGCACGATCTCGCCGGCACGGGTGTACTTGACGGCGTTGGAGAGCAGGTTGAGCAGGATCTGACGCAGCTTGCCGTAATCGGCGCTGAGATAGCGGGGCAGCTCGGGATCCTGTTCCAGGCGCAGCGAGAGGCCCTTGTCACGGGCGCGCAAGGCGAGCACCTCGGTCAATGAAGCGAGCAACTCGTGCAGATCGAAAGGCTGCGGCGAGAGAGTGAGACGGCCGGCCTCGATGCGTGAGATTTCCAGCACGTCGTTGATGAGGGCGAGCAGGTGCTGACCGCTCTTGTTGATGGTGACGAGGTTTTTGCGCTGCTCGGGATCGAGGTTTTCGGCATCGGCCATGATCTGGGCGAAGCCGAGGATGGCGTTGAGGGGTGTTCTGAGCTCGTGGCTCATGTTGGCGAGGAACACGCTCTTGGCGCGGTTGGCGGCCTCGGCGGCATCGCGGGCCTGTTCGAGGTCGGCGGTGCGCTCGCCGACCAGCTGTTCGAGGTGGGCGCGGTGGCGCTCCAGCTCCACTTCCGCCAGCTTGCGGTCGGTGATGTCGAACAGCACCCCTTGCAGGCGCGGCGTGTCGGCGTCCGCGTCGGGCATGGCATTGCCCCGCTCCCACATCCAGCCGGTTCCGCCGTCGGCGCGCAGGATGCGGTATTCCAGCACATACGGTTGCCTGGCGCGGACGCTGGTGGTGATGATCTGGGTCACCCGGGCGCGGTCGTCGGGGTGGATGAGGCTGGCGAAGCTGCGCTCGCGGTTGCCGATCATGTCCTCGGCCGGGTAGCCGGTGAGGTCATCGATGCCCGCGCTCAGGTATTCCATCGTCCAGTCGGCGTCGAGCCGGCATATGTAGGCGGCGCCGGGCAGGTTTTCCACGAGACTGCGGTATTTGCCCTCGCTTTCGGTCAGGGCGCGCTGCATGGCGCGCGCATGGCTGAGGTCGTGCAGGTCGATGAGGAAGCCGGTGTGCTCGCCATCGGGGCCGCGCATGAGGTTGACCGAGACCTCGAACGGCCGGCCGGCCGGGTTGTGGGGGTGGTCCGCCTCCAGGGTAATGATGGCCTCGCGGCGTTCTTCCTGGGCGCGGCAGACCGGGCAGGGCACGGGTTCGCCTTCCGGATGGACCAGATCGACGATATGGCGGCCGATGGCCTCATCCGGGCTGAAGCCGCACATGCGGTAGAAGGCCAGGTTGGCGCGTACCAGACGGCGACCGGTGTCGAGCACGTAGACCACGTCCTTGAGGTTGTTCATGGTCTGGGCCCAGGCGGCTTCGCTCTGGGCCAGGGCGGCGGCGGTGCGGCGGGCCTCGGTAATGTCGCGCAGGCTGAACAGGATGAGCGGCATGCCGTCCAGCTCGAAGCCCATGAGGTGCACCGCGGCGTCCCAGGGCTCGCCGTTGGGGCGCTGGTGGCGCCATTCGAACTCGGCCTCACCTTGTTCCCGGCAGCGGGCGATGTGGTCCGCCGCCAGCCTGCTGGACGGCCGGCCGTCGTACTGGGTCGGCGTGGATACGTCGAGCGGGGTGCGGCCGATCACCTCGCCACGCTCGCCGTAGCCGTAGATGGCCACCGCGGCCGGGTTGCAGTCGAGGAATCGGCCCGTCTCGGCGTCCATCACCACCAGTGCGGTGCGCTGGCTTTCGAACAAGAGCTTGTTGTACAGCTCGCTGCGCTGGAGGGTTTTACGGTCCTCGGCGAGCTGCTCGGCCATGGTGTCGAATGCGCGGCCGAGCTCGGCCAGCTCGCCCTGGCCGGGCAGGCGGGCGCGCGCATCCCAGTCGCCGCTGCCGAAACGGGCAGCCACCTGGCGGAGGTGGAACACCGGCATCAGCACCATGCGCGAGAGCATGAAATAGAGCAGGCCGGCGATGAGCGCAAAGCCGATCGCCCAGCGCATCAGGCTGGCCGGGGCGAGCGCCTGGCGCAGGGCCTCGGTCTTGATCTGGGCGATGTCGTAGTCGATGAACAGCCAGCCCGGTTCGAGCGCGCGCAGTGCATCTGCGGCGGGCGGCAGGTCGACCCGGGCGTAGCCCAGGACACGGTCGCGCTCCGGAGAGAGCCAGGTGTGGGGCGAGGCCGTGTCGAAACGCACCTCGGGCAGTACGCTGTCCGCCGGCAGGCCGATCAGGAGCGATTCGCTGGCAGCGACGATGCGGCCGTCGGCGTCGGTGAGCAGCATGTAGTTGAGGTGGAGGATGTCGGCGCGGGTCTTGAATTCGCGTTGCACGGCCTCCAGGTCGCCGCGGCGCAGGGTGTGGCTCAAGGTGCGGGAAAAGTTGTAGGCCAGCTCGCGCACCCGCTCGCGGTGGTCGGCCTCGATGTAGCGGGCCTGGACCACGCCGGCTTCGTAGATCCGGTCCGCCAGCAGCAGAACACCGACTCCAAAGAGGGTCAGCGCGATCAGCCAGCGTTGCAGCCGCCAGCTGCGTGGCGGTTGGGCAGGCACATTCATGGCGGAGTGGCGGGCAGCCAGCGTGGGTCGGCCAGATTGGCGGTGAGGCGATCCAGGTCGGCTTCGGCGGGCAGCAGGCCGTATTCGATCATGGCGCGGCCGACCTCGCGCGCATCGCGGACGATGTGGGCCGGGGCGCCGGAGAGCAGTGCCTGATTCTCGGCCAGGCTGTGGATGTGGATGCCTTCGAGGCTCTTCAGGATAGCCTCCGGTTCCATGCGCTGGCGAACGGTCATGTGGCGCGCTGCCTCGGTGGGGTTGTCGCGCAGGTGGCGGACGGCGGCGAAGTGGCCGGCGAGCAGGGTCTTGAGCGCCGCGCCGCGTTTTTCGGCGACCGCGGGTGGCACTACGAGGATGTCGACGATCAGGTTGGGAATGGCGCGGCTGTCGTAAAGAAGCTGGGCGCCTTCCTACAGGAGACGGGCGCGGCTGGGGTCGAAGCTGACCACGGCATCCACCTCGCCGGCCTTGAACGCCGTGTAATGCAGGTCGAATGTGAGCGGCACGATCTCCACGTCGGCGGCGGTCAGTCCGCCGGCGGCGAGCGCGCTGGCCAGCATCACCGCGCCCACTGCGGTCTCTTCGACGCCGATGCGGCGGCCGGCGAGTGCAGCGAGGCTGTCGATTCCGGGCCGGGCGAGCACGGCATCGCCACCGCGCGAGGCGTCCATGAGCAGGAGGATGCGCACGTCGAAGCCTTCCTCACGCAGGGCCAGGGCCTCGTCGATGGTGGTGGCGGCGACATCGAGGCGACCGGCGCGCAGCGCGGCGATGACCTCGGTGGTGTTGTTCATCTCGACGAGCTGGATGGGGCTGTCCTGGTAATGGCCCAGGGCGCGGGCGAGGTAGAGGGGCTCGTAGCCGATCCAGTCATTGGTGCCGACCCTGAGCGGCGGCTCGGGCGCGCCGCAGGCGGCGAGCAGCAGGGTCAGCGCAAGGGCGGGGAGGATGCCGAGGCCGCGTCGCAGACGGGTGAGGGCCGCGAACATGGTCGCGCCTCAGTCGTTCCCGGGCAGGGCGAGCCAGTTCGTGCCGAATTCGGCGAGCGGCACCGGCCGGCCGAAATGGTAGCCCTGGTAATGGTTGCAGCCGGCGCCGCGCAGGAATGCAAGCTCGTCATGCACCTCGACGCCCTCGGCCAGGGTCTTCATGCCGAGATTCTTGGCGAGCGAGATGATGGTGCGGACGATGGCGGCATTGCGGCTGTCGTGGTGCACGTTGCGGACGAAGGACCGGTCGATCTTGAGCTGGTCCACCGGCAGCCGCTTGAGGTAGGCGAGCGAGGAGTAGCCGGTGCCGAAGTCGTCCACCGCGAAACGGATGCCCAGCTC
>CAZOZD010000149.1:0-5745 GCA_964584195.1 uncultured Burkholderiales bacterium | reverse complement strand
CCTGATGACCCACAATTTCCACTGGAACGTCACCGGGCCGATGTTCAACACCCTGCACCTGATGTTCATGGACCAGTACAGCGAGCAATGGACCGCGCTCGACCTCATCGCCGAGCGCATCCGCGCCCTGGGACACCCCGCGCCCGGAACCTACAAGGAGTTCGTCAAGCTGGCCTCGATCAGGGAAGTGGAAGGCGTGCCCAAGGCGCTCGACATGGTCCGCCACCTGGTCACGGCGCAGGAAGCCACGGCCCGCACCGCGCGTGAATTGTTCGAAGTGGTGAACGCCGCCAACGACCAGCCCACCGCCGACCTCCTCACCCAGCGACTGGAAGTGCACGAAAAGACGGCCTGGATGTTGCGCAGCCTGCTGGAGGAATGAGCGGCTCCCGGGCAGTGACTGAATCCGGGTCATGAACGCCCCCGCCCCGTCCCCCGGCCTCGCCGCGGTCTGGCGCGCCCACGCCCTGGCGCACCCTTTGGCCAGCCTGGGCCTGTTACTGGCCCTGGCCGGCGTGGCCGGCCTGCTGATCAACGGCGGCCAGGCCGCGTTCAGCGCCGAATCATCGGCCGCCCTGCGTCTGGGGCTGCTCGGCGGCCTCGCCGGTTTCCTGTCCACCGCCCTCGGCGCCTTGCCGGCCCTGTTCATCCGTGCCCTGTCGCAACGTACCGAGGATGCGCTGCTGGGGCTGGCGGCCGGCATGATGCTCGCCGCCAGCGCGTTCTCGCTCATCCTGCCAGGACTGGCCGCCGGCGAGGAATTCACCGGTGGCGCGGTCCCGGGCGCCGGACTGGTGATCGTCGGCCTCGGCCTGGGCGTATTGCTCATGCTCGGGCTCGACCAGTTCACGCCCCACAGCCATCCCCACGGCGGTCCATGCGGCGCCGGCTGCGAGCGGCTCGGCAAGGTCACCCTGTTCGTGTTCGCCATCGCCCTGCACAACCTCCCGGAAGGCATGGCGATCGGAGTTTCATTCGCCCAGGGCGATCTTGGCGTCGGCCTGCCGCTGACCAGCGCCATCGGCCTTCAGAATCTGCCCGAAGGACTCACGGTCGCCCTGCTGCTGCGTGGCGTCGGCCTGTCACCCCTCGCCGCGGTGGGCATCGCCGCTGCCACCGGCCTGATGGAGCCGCTCGGTGCCTTGCTCGGGCTCGGCCTCGCCGGCGGTCTGGCGGTGGCCTACCCGATCGGGCTTGGACTTGCCGCCGGGGCGATGATCTTCGTGGTCTCCCACGAGATCATCCCGGAAACCCACCGCAACGGGCATCAGACCCCGGCCACGCTCGGCCTGATGGGCGGGTTCGCCCTGATGCTGCTGCTCGACGCCGCGCTCGGCGGTTAAGCGCAATCAGCGGTTGAGCAGGTAGCGACGATCGTCGAAGGTGGCCACCCATTCCGGCCGGTACACCACCAGGATGGTGATCAGCATGCCGGTGGCAAAGGCCTCGGCCCAGGCCATGAGGAAATAGAACGGCAGGTATTCCTCGACCAGATAGGCCAGCGTGTAGGCCCCGGTCGCGGCCGCGAACAGGGTGGAGGCCACGCCCACCATGCCGATGGCCAGGGCAGAGCCGAAAAATCCGTTGAGGAAGATGTAAATGAACAGATGGTTGGGCAAGCGGGAATCGACCAGGCGATAGACCGCCCAGCTCACCATCACCGGCAATACGCCCATCAGCATCAGGTTGGCGGGGTAGGCCGCATACTCGCCGCTGTGCAAGGTCAGCGCGCCGGCCACCAGGGCCAGGGCCAGGATGGCGAACCAGGGCCGGAACATCAGGGTCAGCGCGCTCGCCCCAAGAAGGTGGAAATCCAGGCCGGGCTTGATTCCGGTGCGGATCAGCCAGAGCCCCAGCACCACCCCGCTGGTCACCAGGAACACCCGCTGGTTGTCGCGATCGGCGAGCATCGGCCAGGCCGCCCGCCGGATCATGGCCACCCCCAGGACCAACAGGGCGAGCCAGAGCACGACGCCCCACCCGAGCGGAATGTGTTCGGATACCAGGTTCATGCGAGGGTCCTTGCGCGGCTATACTCGCGGCCATTCTAGACTTCGCGGATGGACCTGGAAAATGCGTCTGGCCCTGTTCGACCTCGACAATACCCTGCTCGCCGGCGATTCGGACTTCGAATGGGCGCAGTTCCTGATCGCCAAAGGGGTACTCGACCGCGAGCTGTACGAAGCGCGCAACCAGGCGTTCTACGACCAGTACAAGGCCGGCACCCTGGACATCCACGAATTCCTGGACTTCCAGCTCAAGCCCTTGTCGCGCCACCCGCGCGCCCAGCTCGATGCCTGGCACGCCGAATACATGCGCGAGCGCATCCTGCCCATGGTCGCCCCCGGCACCCCGGCCCTGCTTGACCGCCATCGCGAACACACGCGCATGATCGTCACGGCCACCAACCGCTTCGTCACCGCGCCCATCGCCCGCCATCTCGGCGTGGAACACCTGATCGCCACCGACCCGGAGGAAATCGATGGCGAATTCAGTGGCCGGGTGCATGGCCAGCCCGCCTTCCGCGAAGGCAAGGTCGCCCGACTCATGGAATGGTTGCAGGCACGTAGCCTGACCTGGAAGGACATCGAGGAAAGCTGGTTCTACAGCGATTCGCTCAACGACCTGCCCTTGCTGGAACAGGTCCATCACCCGGTCGCGGTGGACCCCGACCCCACCCTGCACGCCGAGGCCGAGCGGCGCGGCTGGCCCATCCTCAGCCTGCGCGGCTGAAACCGGCGGCGCAAACCCCGATCCGGTGCAACATTCGAGTTCGCTTATAATGCAGGCATTCCATTGAGGCGAACCGTACACCGGCCATGCAACGCACGATGCTCAAATCCAAACTGCACCGGGTGAGCGTGACGGCCGCCGAGCTCGGCTACGAAGGCTCCTGCGCCATCGACGAACTCCTGCTCGAAGCCGCCGACATCCGCGAATACGAAAAGATCGAGCTGTACAACGTCAACAACGGCGAGCGTTTCTCCACCTACGCCATCCGCGCCGCGCGCGGCAGCGGCATCATCTCCGTCAACGGCGCCGCCGCCCGCAAGGCCGCGGTGGGCGACATCCTGATCATCGCCAGCTACGCCAGCTACACCGAGATCGAACTCAACGCCTACCAACCTCGACTGGTCTACGTCGACGCCAGCAACCGCATCCAGCGCACCGGCCACGCGATTCCCGCCCAGGCGGCCTGAGTCAGGCCGGGCGCGCCTCCGCCCAAACCCGTTCCATCCAGGCCCAGTCGAAATACGGGCCGGGGTCGGTCTTGCGCCCCGGGGCGATGTCGGCATGGCCGGCATAGCCCTCCAGCGCCGGGTAGGCCTCACGCAAATCCCGCACCAAAGCCGAGAGGCGAACGTACTGCTCGGCAGTGAACGGTACATGATCGCTGCCCTCCAGTTCGATGCCGATGGAAAAGTCGTTGCATCGTTCGCAGCCGCGCCAGGAAGACCGTCCCGCGTGCCAGGCACGCATGCCGCAGGGCACGAACTGGATCAACTCGCCATCACGGCGGATGAAGAAATGCGCCGACACCCGCAACCCGGCGATCGTCCGGTAATACGGATGCGCCTCGGGATCGAGCCGGTTGAGGAACAGATCGATCACCCCATCGCCGCCGAACTCGTCCGGCGGCAGGCTGATGTTGTGCACCACCAGCAGGCGGATCGCCTCCCCCGCCGGACGCCCGTCGCAGTTCGGCGAAGGGCACCGGCACGCGCCGGAATACCAGCCCTCCGCGTCCAGACACTGCCCCCCACATCGCGAATCAGGCTTCATGGCGCCCAGCCCCGCACCCACCGCCGCGCGCCGGAAGGTTGGGATGCCGGTGCGGCGCAAGCCGCTTCATCGTGCGAGTGCCGGCATCCAGCGCCGCCCGATCGGGCGGCGCCCCCACCCTGCCCCGTTGGGGGAGGGGACACACTTTATGGGGATAATGAACAATCCGGGATGAGAGCTGCAATGGAACATCATGCGCGCGCGGGGCGCCCGGTCGACAAGGGGCTGACATGGTACCAGCCCCGCCATCCAGGCACACACAGGCCCGTACCGGGACCGGCGCGTGCCGACCAAGGCCGCCGTCAATCATCCAAGGCAGGAGCCCGGTGCCCGAATCGGGCACGCCGGGATGGGCCACCTGCCCGAGCACACCGCTCGCTGGCGATTGTCGCGCCGGAGCTACAGGACCGTCCGGCGAGGCGCTCCACGCCGTGCGGAGGGTTTCATTCCCGCCCCGCCTGCATGAAAATCGGAGCCCGGGGTCCACTGATATTCAGCCCCCATGAAAACATGGCAGATTCCCCGGTCGCGACGCACGCTCCACGTCCGTCTGGCCGCCCCGGAGAAAGCGCAAAAATCACATTGACGGAGGCAAGGAGGAACGGACGCAACCGCGCTTGGGCGGCCGTCCCGTCGTGGCATTTCAAGCAAGGTATACAGGATCACTCCACACACCATGGGAAACCTTCCGGATGAAAAACCGCATCCAGCCCTCAGGTGAGGAACGCTTGCTCGGCGAGCACGACTTCATCGTCTCAAAAACCGACCTGGCCGGCCGCATCACATATGGCAACCAGATATTCATCGCCATGTCCGGCTACACCGAGGCGGAGCTGCTGGGGGCCCAGCACAACATCATCCGCCATCCGGACATGCCACGCGGAGTATTCAAGCTGCTCTGGAACACCCTCAAGGAAGGCCGGGAATGCTTCGCCTATGTCAAGAATCTGGCCAAGGACGGCAGCCACTACTGGGTACTGGCCAATGTCACCCCGGATCGCGATGAACGTGGCCAGGTATGCGGCTACTTCTCGGTGCGGCGCAAACCGCGCCGCGACGCCCTGGCGGTGATCGATGACATCTACGCACGGATGCGCGCCGAAGAACAGCAGGCCGGACCGCGCGAAGCCAGCGCCGCCTCGCTGCGCTGGCTGGAAAACACCCTTGCCGACAAGGGCATGCGCTATGACGAATTCATCCTTTCTATCTAACGCCACCCTGGTCGTTGCGACGCTCAACGCACTCCTCTCGTCGCCGGCCTGATCGGTGTCGCCTCGCACGGCTGGCTGGCCATGGACTGGCTCTGGTTCGCCCTGCTGATGGTGTTCGGCATCGGTACCGGCCTGCTCTACCTGCATTCGCTGAAACTGGCCCTGCGCCCGCTGCACGAAGTGCACCGGGTGGCTGGCGAGATTGCCCACGGCTCGCTCGGCTCCCGCATCACACACATCACCCGCAAGGACGAACTGGGCCAGGTCTGCTGGAGCTTCAACAACATGCTCGACCAGCTCGAAACCTGTTTCCGCGAGCAGCGCGCTGCGCTGGAAGCCGCCAGCCAGAACCGCTTCCACCGCCACATGCAAAGCCAGGGCCTGCGCGGCGTGTTCCGCGAAGCGCTGGAGCGCGGCAACGCCTCGCTCGACATATTGCTGGACAACTATCGCCGCGAGATGCGCAACAACCTGCTCTCCCGCCTGGGCCAGCTCAATGCAGAGAACCTGCTCAAGAACATGCGCACCAGCCAGCAGGACATGCTTGGCATCGTCGCCGCCACCGACACGATCGAGCGCATCTCCGACCAAACCGCCACTGCCGCGGGCGAAAGCAGCCAGGCCATCCGCGAGGTGGTCGCGGCACTCAACCGGCTCGCCGCCAGGATCGATGAAACCGGCAAGGTCATCACCGAATTCAATGCCCAGCGCGAGGCCGTGAGTCAGTCGGTCGGGCTGATCAACGCCATCG
>CAZOZD010000148.1:0-5755 GCA_964584195.1 uncultured Burkholderiales bacterium | reverse complement strand
TCAGCTACGACACCGTCAAGCTGCACGTGCGCCACATCCTCGCCAAGCTCAACCTGTCCTCGCGCGTCGAGGCGGCGGTGTTCGCGGTCGAGCACAAGCTCACCGGCGGCCTCGACGCCGGTAGCCGCAAGGGCTGAGCCGTCAGGGCCGGCGGGTCAGCACGCAGGCAAGCTCATAATGGCCGTTGGGGTGCTCCACCCGTTCCGGCGCAGCATCCGGCCACTGCCAGAGTTCATCCGGGAACAGCGCGCGCATGTCGGGCAGGGCGCAGTGCCAGGGCGGTCCGCCCTCACGCCCGGTCTGCATGAACAGGGCGAACAGGTGACCGCCGGGCCGGAGCCAGGCATGCAGCTGGCCGGCATAGGTGTTCCAGTCGGCGGGGTCGAGCGCGCACAGGCAGGTCTGCTCGTAAATCGCGTCGAATGGTTGCCCGGGGCGCCATACGAGCGCATCGGCGACCACCCGCTCGGCCTCGGCGCCGATCTGGCGCAACTCTGCTGCAAGGTGCTCGAGCGCGGCCGGGGCGATGTCCAGCGCGGTGACCGAAAAGCCGCGCAGGGCGAGTTCCGCCGCCTCGTGACCGCGGCCGCAGCCGGGCACCAGGACACGGGCGGGCGGCGTCAGTACACCGCCATCGAGCCAGGCGAGCAGGGCCGGACTTTCCTCGCCGCGATCCCAGGGGATGTGGCCCGCGAGATATTTTTCGTTCCAGTGGGCGTGGGGGGAACTGTGCATGGGCGTTCCATGGGCAAAATCAAAGCCCGTATGATACGGACATGAACCGTCCATCGCCCTGGTCCAGGCCGACCGGCATGCCTCCGCGTCTCTCTGCCGGCGTGGTGGTGGTGCGTCATGCGCGCGAAGGCTGGCGGGTTCTGCTGTTGCGTTGTTATGACCATTGGGACTTCCCCAAGGGGGGGGTCAAACCCGGCGAAACTCCGCTCGCGGCCGCGCGGCGCGAGACCCGGGAGGAGTCCGGGATGGATGCACTGCACTTCCGCTGGGGCGAGGTGTGGTGCGAGACCGCGCCTTACCAGCGGCCACCGAAAGTGGCGCGCTATTACCTGGCCGAGACCCGGAAAACCGAGATTCACCGGTCTGTATCGAAGCGACTGGGACGCCCCGAACACGATGAGGGGCGCTGGGTCGATTTCGACACGGCCCGCAGCCTGTTGCAGCCCCGCCTGCACCCCATCCTGGCCTGGGCTCGCGCATTGGTGGAGGTGGAGCCCGATCACGCTGAGGCGTGATGGCAAACCAACGTCGGGCCGGATCGCGCTGCGCGTGAGGGGCGGATTGCGTTCCATTCGCCGGACGCGACGTTTATCCTTGCTGTTCTCACACTGAAAACAAGCACACCGCTCATGAACCGCAACGATTCCCCCAGCCTGCTTCGGCCGATGCGTGTCGGCAAGCCCACCCCCGAACTGTACGAGATGCCGCCGCTGGGCATGGACGCCGAGGCCCTGACGCATAACGTGCGCCGCTATTACGGCCATTTTCTTGGCCGGGACCGTCATTGCCGCTCCTCACACTACCCCTACCGCGCCCTGGTGCTGGCCATCCGCGACCGGCTCATGGAACGCTGGAAGCGGACCCGCTACGCCTACGAGGAAGCGGATGCCAAGCATGCCTACTACATGTCGCTCGAATTCCTGATGGGGCGTACGCTCGGCAATGCCCTGCTCAACCTTGGCCTGTCGGAAGTGATCGACCCGGCCATGCACCGGCTCGGTCTCGACCTCGAGGAACTGATCGACGTCGAGAACGATGCCGGCCTCGGCAACGGTGGTCTCGGCCGGCTTGCGGCCTGCTTCCTGGACAGTTGCGCCAGCCTGCAACTGCCGGTGATGGGCTACGGCATCCGCTACGAGTACGGCATGTTCCGCCAGAACATCGAGAACGGCCATCAGGTGGAGGAGCCCGACCACTGGCTGCGAGACGGCAATCCCTGGGAGCTGGAGCGGCCCGAGCACACCCGCCGCATCCAGTATTACGGCCGCACCAAGATCGAGCATGACTCCAGCGGTCGTCCCCATGCGCTCTGGATCGATACCCACGACGTGCTGGCGGTGCCCTACGACGTGCCGGTACCCGGCTACCGCAACGACACGGTCAATGTGCTGCGCTTGTGGAAGGCGGCGGCCACTGACGAGTTCGATCTCGGCGAGTTCAACGCCGGCTCCTATCCCGAATCGGTGGCGAAGAAGAATGCCGCCGAGAACATCACCATGGTGCTGTATCCCAACGATGCCTCCGAGAACGGCAAGGAGCTGCGCCTGCGGCAACAGTATTTCCTCGCCTCGGCCAGCTTGCAGGATGTGCTGGCGCGCTGGGAGCTGTACCACGGCCGCGATTTTTCCAATTTCGCCGAGAAGAACTGTTTCCAGCTCAACGACACCCATCCCAGCTGCGCAGTGCCGGAGCTGATGCGCCTGCTGATGGACGAATACGGGCTGGAGTGGGACGAGGCCTGGAGCATCACCACCCGCACCATGGCCTACACCAACCACACCCTGCTGCCGGAGGCCCTGGAGCGGTGGCCGGTGCGCATGTTCGGCCACCTGTTGCCGCGCCTGATGGAGATCATCTACGAGATCAATGCCCGCTTCCTGATCGAGGTGGCGCGCCGCTGGCCGGGCGACAAGGAGCGTCTGGCGCGCATGTCGCTGATCGAGGAGGGCTATGAGCCGCAAGTGCGCATGGCGTATCTGGCCATCGTCGGCAGTTTCTCGGTCAACGGCGTGGCCGAGCTGCATTCCGATCTTCTGCGTCAGGGGCTGTTCCGCGATTTTTACGAACTCTGGCCGGAAAAGTTCAACAACAAGACCAACGGCGTCACCCAGCGGCGCTGGCTCGCCGCCGCCAATCCCGGTCTGGCGCGCCTGATCGACGCCAGCATCGGTCCAGCCTGGGTCACCCGCCTGGACGAGCTGCGCCGGCTCGCGCCGCTGGCCGATGATGCCGAGTTCCGCGCCCGCTGGCGCGCGGTCAAGCGCCAGAACAAGGAGCGCCTGGCGGCCATGGTGCGGCGCGACTGCAAGGTGGAGTTCAACCCCGATTCGATGTTCGATGTGCAGGTCAAGCGCATCCATGAATACAAGCGCCAGCTGCTCAACATCCTGCACGTCATCCACCTCTACGCCCGCCTCAAGAGCGGCGAGGATGCCGGCTGGACCAACCGCTGCGTGCTGATCGGCGGCAAGGCTGCGCCCGGCTATTTCATGGCCAAGCGCATCATCACCCTGATCTGCAAGGTCGCAGACATGGTCAACGGCGACCCGGCCATCGGCGACCGCCTCAAGGTGGTGTTTCTGCCCAACTACCGGGTCTCGGCGATGGAGGTGATCGCCCCCGGCACCGATCTTTCCGAACAGATTTCCACCGCCGGCAAGGAGGCCTCCGGCACCGGCAACATGAAATTCATGATGAACGGTGCCATCACCATCGGCACCCTGGACGGCGCCAACATCGAGATCCGCGAGGAGGTGGGCGACGACAATTTCTTTCTGTTCGGGCTCACCGCCGCCGAGGTCGATGCCTGCCGCGCCGGCTACGACCCCAACGCAATCATCGCCGCCGATCCCGATCTTGGCCGGGTGATGCAGCTGATCGAGGCCGGTCATTTCAACCCGTTCGAGCCGGGCCTGTTCGACCCCATCGTCCATGCCATCCGCAGCCCGCACGACCCCTGGCTGGTGGCGGCAGACTTCCGCGCCTACGTCGACGCCCAGGCACGCGCCGCCGCGGCCTACCGCGACACCGAGCGCTGGACCCGGATGAGCATCCTCAACACGGCGATGAGTGGAAAGTTCTCCACCGACCGCACCATGCTCGAATACAACGCCGGGATCTGGAAGCTGACGCCGACGCCCGCGGCCTGATCGAGGCCCCGCCCACCCCGCCCCCGCACCCGGGGATGGGGCGGAGCAAGGGCGGCTTGCGCGAACCGCACGGCAAACCGTCATCTTCTCACGCCAGACTCCTGGCCCGTCGCCTGAATCGTTGAGGGAATCCCATGTCCAATCCCGCTCACTTGCCCAACCGCTGGTTCGTCGTACTCGGCGCCGTCCTCATCCAGCTCTGCCTGGGGGCGATCTATGCCTGGTCGGTATTCACCCCGGCCCTGATCGCCGCCGGCTGGAGCAAGCTCGACACCCAGATCGTGTTTTCGGTCGGCCTGGCTGCGTTTGCCCTGGTGATGGTGCTGGCCGGCGCCGGACTGCGCCGCTGGGGGGCGCGCACCCTGGCAGTGGCGGGGGGGATCACCCTGGGGCTGGGCTATGTGCTGGCTGGGCTGTCCGGCGGCACTTCGTTCTGGGCGGTGCTGTTCGGCGTCGGCCTGATCGGCGGCGTCGGCATCGGGCTGGCCTATGTGGTCCCCATCGCGGTCGGCATGCGCTGGTTTCCTGACCACAAGGGGCTGATCACCGGCCTGGCCGTGGCCGGCTTCGGCTTCGGTGCCATGGGCTGGGTGAAGTTCGCTGGCGAATGGGGCCACCTCATCGAGCGGCATGGACTCGGCTACACCTTCATCGCCTATGGCCTCGCATTCGCCGTGTTGGTGCTGCTCGGCAGCGTCTGGATGCGGATGCCGCCCAAGGACTGGGCCCCGGCCGGCTACATGCCGCCGACCCAGGCGCCCGGCGCCGGTGGCGAGGAGTTCAGCCGCGCCGAGATGCTGCGCACGCCCCAGTTCTACCTGATCTTCTTCACTTTCGCGGTGAGCGCCGGCGCCGGACTGATGTCGATCGGCCTGATGAAGCTCTATCCCATGGAGGCACTCCAGGCCAATGGCTACAGCCTCGCCGAGGCGAGCGCCATCGCCGGCACCGCCATGGCAGTGTTCTTCAGCCTCGCCAACGGTATCGGCCGCATCGTGTGGGGAGTGTTGAGCGACCGCCTCGGCCGCAAGCGTTCGGTCATCCTCATGGCCGCCAGCCAGGGCGCGGTGCTGCTGTTGTTCACCCAGCTGGCCGGCAATGAATACCTGCTCTATCTCGGCGCCACCCTGATCGGTTTCAACTTCGGCGGCAACTTCGCCCTGTTCCCGGCGCTGACCGCCGACGAATTCGGCAACCAGTCGGTGGGCCAGAACTACCCCTACATCTTCCTTTCCTATGGCGTTGGCGGCATCGTGTTCCCGCTGCTCGGCGGACTGCTTGGCGATATGGGCAACTTCCCGCTCGCATTCACCCTGTGCGGCGTGGCCTGCCTGATGGGCGCACTGGCCAGCTCGATCCTGTTCCCGCCCCACCGCGAGGAGACGCACCAGCCGTTCAGCGTGCATGGTTTCCTGCACCAGGCGCATGTGTTCGACCACGACACGCCGCAGGGCCGCGGCTGAGAGGGCATGTTCAGCCCGGGGCGCGGGCGCGGATCTTCTTTGCCAGCTTGCGCCCCACCCAGGCGGTGAATTCATCGACGTTGTCGTATTGATGGCGGATGGCGAGTTCGGCCAGGGCGTCGACGAGGCGGCGGGTGTCGTGGATCTCGGTGGCCGAGCGGCCGCACACGCGGCAGCCATGCTCGTCTTCCATGCATGCCTGGCGACCCTGGCAAGGGCGGAAGGTGTTCATCTCAGATTGTTCATTGGCGAAGTTTTGCTCCTTCCCCCAGCGGGGGAAGGTTGGGATGGGGGTGCGGCGCAAGCCGCTGCACCCCGTGACGTTTCCGCCTCGGAAGGGTGCCCTGCCGGGCGCCACCCCCACCCTGCCCTTTTATGCCCCGCATGGGGTTCCCCCGAGGGGGAGGG
>CAZOZD010000147.1:0-5790 GCA_964584195.1 uncultured Burkholderiales bacterium | reverse complement strand
CGTCGATGAAGAACTGTGGCTCGGAAAAGGCCGAGATCACCACGATGGGAAGCGACGGATCGCGTTCGCGCATGCGCGCGAGCAGTTCCAGCCCGTTGCCGCCGGGCAGACGGATGTCACATACCACGAGATCGGGGCGGTGTGTCAGGAACTGTTCCAGCCCTTGCGCGAAGTCTTCTGCAACATGCACCGTGCCGATCCGCTTGCGCAGGTAGCGCTCGATCAGGTCGCGCGAGCCTGCATCGTCCTCGATCAGCAGCACGCTGCATGCGAGGATGGTTTCATTGAGACGGGTGTGAGGCAGCAGCGGGGTAGGCTGAATGTGTTCCCCGGGCTCTGCTGCGGCTGATTCGGGCCCGGGCGTGAGCCGTATCTCGACCACGGTGCAGTCATCACTCCAGGGGTGTGTGCCGACGTGCTCGCCGAGCGCCGCGACCAGGGCTTCGAAGCGACCTTGTGCAGGACAGGCGAGGTGATGGGTGAGCCCCTCGTCGCCAAACACCCTGTCGTCCGCGGCGCGTGCTTCGGTGACGCCGTCGCTCACCAGGTAAATCAAGGACGGGGCGGTGATCCGGACCGACTCGCTGTCACCGCTGAACACATCGGCCGGGAGGATGCCCAGGGGCAGGTTGATGGATGGGAAGCGGCGCAGGGGGGAACCGTCCTCCGCCATCAGGTGGATGTCCGGCATGCCGCAGTTGGCCACTTCCAGCTGGTTGCGGCGAGGATCGAAGCGGATGCCGGTGGCAGCGACGAATTGGTGCGCGTGCTGGGTATGGAGGTGGCGGTTGAGATGCTCCAGCACCGTGTACAGTGAATATCCACGCGCGACCAGATTGGCAAACAGGGCCGGCAGCGGCATGCCGGTGATGGCGGCGGGCAGGCCGTGGCCGATGGCGTCTGCAAGCAGCACGAACAGGTCACCGCCGGGGCCGCGCGCATGGCATACCTGGTCGCCGTTCACTTTCGATACGGACCGGCTCCAGGTGCGCACGTCGGAATCGGGCATGGACTCGGCGCGCGGACTCAGGAGTTCAAGCGCCCGGTCCAGTTCTTCCCGCTCCGGCTCCATATCCGCCTGCGGCATCAGCGCCTTGCCGTGGCGGCCCAGATCGCGGGCGATGCGGCCGATGAGACGGGCGATGTCGCCCAGGTCGATGGGCTTTTCGAGGAACGCGGCGGCCTTGCAGGCCAGGGCACGCTTGAGGTATTCCTTTTCATCATGGGCACTGACGAGGATGAGCGGGGTTTCCTCGCCCATGGCGCGCATCGCTTCGCACATGGCCATACCATCCATGCGCGGCATGCGGATGTCGCTGATGACGATGTCCGGGCGGGCGTCGCGATACAGGCGCAGGCCCTCGATGCCATTGCTGGCGATGCGCACCTCGCTCACCAGATGTTTCAGCGCTTCTCCCAGCCAGAGGCGGGAAGCCTCGTCATCCTCGACATACAGGATCGAAAGCGCACGCGCCTCGGGCGGCAGGCTGGCAATGGGGTCAGACACCCGCGCCTCCTTCGCGGCGCGGCCAGGATCGAAGGCTCGTGGAAGGTCGCACGGCGGGGTCTCCTCGGGGTGGATCCTTGTATCGTTTTGTCACGATGCGGACAGCAGCGCCAGTCAGGCGCGCTTCGGTTCGCAAGCCGTCAGCGATCATAGCCGCACGAAAACCCTTTGGGAAGCCGGGGATCCGCCCGTGCCTTGCGGTCGCGCCGCAGAGACGGGGCGCCGGCCGTGATCCGGCAGCGGACCCCGGGGCGGATGTGTTAAATTCGACAAATTCAATGCATTCGAATTCATCAGGCAATCATGTCGGGAAACACCTTGGGCACGCTGTTTTGCGTGACCTCGTTCGGAGAGTCGCACGGCCCGGCCATCGGCTGCGTGGTCGATGGCTGTCCGCCCGGAATGGAGCTTTCAGCCGGGGACATCCAGCACGACCTCGACCGGCGCAAGCCCGGCACCTCGCGCCACGTCACGCAGCGGCGCGAGTCGGATACGGTGGAGATCCTGTCCGGCGTGTTCGAGGGCCGCACCACCGGCACGCCGATCGCGCTGCTGATCCGCAACGAGGACCAGCGCAGCAAGGACTACGGCGAGATCGCCAATACATTCCGGCCCGGTCACGCCGATTACACCTACTGGCAAAAATACGCCATTCGCGACTACCGCGGCGGCGGCCGTTCCTCGGCGCGCGAGACCGCGGTGCGGGTGGCGGCGGGGGCGATCGCGAAGAAGTGGTTGCGCGAGAAATACGGCACCCTGATCCGCGGCTACCTTTCCCAGCTCGGGCCGATCGTGGTGCCCTTCCAGTCCTGGGACGCGGTCGCTGAAAATCCATTCTTCGCCGCCGATCCCGGCAAGGTCGCGGAGCTCGAAGCCTACATGGATGCCCTGCGCAAGGAGGGTGATTCGGTTGGGGCGCGCATCGATGTCGTTGCGCAAGGGATCCCGGTGGGCCTGGGCGAGCCGGTCTATGACCGGCTGGATGCCGACATCGCCCATGCCATGATGGGCATCAATGCCGTCAAGGGCGTGGAGATCGGCGACGGTTTCGCCTGTGTCGCCCAGAAAGGCACCGAACATCGCGACGAGCTCACCCCGGCCGGGTTCCTGTCCAACCATGCCGGCGGCATCCTCGGTGGCATCTCCACCGGCCAGGACATCCGGGTGTCGATCGCCATCAAGCCGACCTCGTCGATCCGCCTGCCCGGACGCTCCATCGACCTGTCCGGCAAGCCGGTCGAGGTGGTCACCCATGGCCGCCACGACCCCTGCGTCGGCATTCGCGCCACACCCATCGCTGAAGCCATGCTGGCCATCGTGCTGATGGACCATGCCTTGCGCCATCGCGCCCAGAACGCCGACGTGCGCTGTCCAACCCCCATCCTGCCGGCCCGTGCCGGCGGCTGACCCTTCCTTTTCATCCATTCACCAGGAGAACGCCATGCTCGAAAGCCACGACCTGTTCCATGAGTTTCCCGAACACGCCGAAACCATCCGCAAGCTGATGCTTTCCGACGATAATTTCGTCAAGATGGCGCGTGACTACGATGACGTCGATCACAAGATCCATCGCATCGAGCAGCGCGTCGAGGCCGCCTCGCAGACCTACGAGGAGGAGCTGAAGAAGATTCGCGTTGCGCTCAAGGACCGCCTGTACGCGGCGATCCTCGCCGTCGCCTGAGCGTTCCGGCACGGCCGGAACGGAAAGGGGCCGCGTTTCGCGGCCCCTTTCGTTTGTGTGCGCTCCGCCCAGGGGCGCGTTCAGCAGCGTCTCATTGCACGGCGACGGTGGTGCGACGCGCCGCTTCGAGTTTGGGCAGCGTCACTTCCAGCAGGCCGTCGCGGAAGGTGGCACGTGCCTGGCTGGCGTCCACCGCGTGCGGCAACACCAGTGTGCGGCTGAATTCGCCATGGCGGATCTCGCTGCGATGGTAGTCGCCGCGTTCTTCCTTCTCTTCCTTGCGGCTATGGCCCTTGAGGGTTACCGTGTTGGCGTCGACGGTGATCTCGATGTCTTCCCGGGCGATGCCGGGAAGCTCGGCCTTGAGCAGGATTTCGTTGTCGCGGTCGATCAGGTCGATGCGCGGCACCTTCAGGTCGAGATCGGCCAGCTCGGCAAGCCAGGGGTTGTCCCAGCGCATGGCGGGCAGCCAGCCACGTGGCATCAGGCCTTCGAACAGGCGCTGCATTTCCTCGAACGGGTTTTGTTCGCGCCGTGGGACGGGCGCGCTGGTGGTTTCCGGCGGCCGTTCAACCACCGGGGTGCGTGTTTCAGGCATCCGATCGGTCATGGTCCACCTCCATTTTGACGTTCCAGAACAGACACTTGGCGTGTCCTGCTTTCTTTATAGTCCAGAAAGGACAGTGACGGGGCTCGCCCTGTCACTTGCGCTTGGCAAGTCTCAGTCCACCCGTTCCAGGGTGTCCTCCTGGATGTCCGAGAGGAGCAGGCTCAAGGCGCGTCCCTCATTGCGCCATTGCGCTACCGCCTCGCGCCAGATCTCGATCAGCGTGGCGAGAGCCCGGGCATCGAGTGCGTCGGCGTGTTCGATGAGGAGGTGTGCGGGGCCTTCGCGCCAGGACAGGTCGAGCAGGCATTCTTCGAGGGCATCCCAGTTGCCGCCGTAATAGTCTGGAAAATCCAGCGTGTGACCGATGGCGGCGAGCAGGGTGGCGGTGTCGGGCGTGGCGCGGGCGTCGATGCGGGCGCAGCCGGGGACTTCGGGGTGCGGTCCGCGGAGACGGTATACGCCGTTCAGGTCGGGGTTGTGGAGGATTTCGCCGAGCTTGGGCATACCGGGGCCTATTCGCGAATGCGCTGGAAACTGCGGTAATGGTCGTGGGTGTAGTAATACTCGTGGCCCTGGCCGGCGACGATGCGGCGCGCGCCCCGGTCGCGCGAGCCGGGCGTGGGCACGGTGTATTCGCGGTAGTAGCCGCGGGGTCGCTCCGGCAGGAGCCCCTCGCGGTTGTGGAATGTGGTGCCGTCCTTGGCGTAGGGGAAGGGGCCGCCTTGCCGGATCAGGGCCAGGGTCCGGGCGGCCTCGGGCGGTAGCTGGGCGAGCGGGACCGTGGCTTCGCTGCCGCGCCAGAACGCGTGGGTTGGCAGCAGGCCGGTCAGGCCGGCCAGCAAGGACAGGATCAGCGCCGCGAGCAGCGCGGCAAGGCCGCGTTTGCCGGACATGGGGTCGGTCGTTGGGTCAGGTGTTGGCGTGGGCGGCGATGAAGGCCTTCACTGCCTCGGCGTCGGCGTCCATCACCTCGAAGCGGCGCGGCAGCGACTCCAGATCTTCCAGTCCGGCCGGGCGCTCGGGGCCCCGCCCCAGGGCCTCGCGGATGGCGTCCTCGAACTTGGCGGGCAGTGCGGTTTCGAGGCAGACCAGGGGCACGCCGGGCTCGCGGTGCGCGAGGCCCACCTTGAGGCCGTCGGCGGTGTGGGTGTCGATCATCGTGGCGTATCTTTCCCACACCATGCGGATGGTGGCCAGGCGCGCGGCATGGTTGCTGGCGCCGGATTCGAAGCCGAACTCGCGCACCTTGTCGAACAGGCCGGAGGGCTTGAGGTCGAATGCGCGCCCCTGGTCCACCTCGCCCCACAGTTCGCGTACCCGGGTGGCGTCCCGACCGGTGAGGTCGAAGCTGAAGCGCTCGAAGTTGGATGCCTTGGAGATGTCCATCGACGGGCTGGAGGTGTGCTGGGTCTCGGCAGCGGCGCGCGGCCGATAGACGCCGGTGCGGAAGAATTCGTCGAGCACGTCGTTCTCGTTGGTGGCGACGATCAGCTTGTGCACCGGCAGGCCCAGCATGCGGGCCACGTGCCCGGCGCACACGTTGCCGAAATTGCCGGACGGCACCGAGAAGGAGACCTTCTGGTCGTTGCCGGAGGTGACGGCAAAATACGCCTTGAAGTAATAGATCACCTGGGCGGCGACCCGGGCCCAGTTGATCGAGTTGACCGCGCCGATGCGCTGACGCTGCTTGAATTCGAGGTCGTTGGACACTGCCTTGACGATGTCCTGGCAGTCGTCGAACACGCCACGCACCACGATATTGTGGATGTTGGCGTCCTGCAGGGAATACATCTGCGCCTGCTGGAAGGGGGTCATGCCCTCCAGGGGTGAGAGCATGAACACCCGCACGTTATGCTTGCCGCGCATGGCGTATTCCGCCGCCGAGCCGGTATCCCCCGAGGTGGCGCCGAGGATGTTGATGTCCTGGCCGGCCTTCTCCAGCACGTACTCGAACAGGTTGCCGAGCAGCTGCATGGCCATGTCCTTGAAGGC
>CAZOZD010000146.1:0-5807 GCA_964584195.1 uncultured Burkholderiales bacterium | reverse complement strand
AACTTGCATATATTAGCGCAACCTAATGTTCCCAAGGAGTGCTCTCATGTTCGGTGGCTACTACGGCATCAAGGAAGTGGATGTGGAATTCCTGCAAGCGCACAAGGACGACATCCATCTCATCGACGTGCGCACCGAATCGGAAATCTCGCGCGGCGTCATCGATGGTGCCATCCATATCCCCCTGCACCTGCTGCCCCTGCGCGCCGAGGAGATTCCGCAGGACAAGAAGGTGATCGTGTACTGTAATTCCGGTGCCCGTTCCGCCCAGGCCTGCGCATTCATGGCCTCCAAGGGTTACGACAACCTGCACAACCTCTCCGGCGGCATCCTGGCCTGGGCGCGCTCCGGCAAGCCTCTGGCTTTGCCCTCCTGAACCCGCCCTGGTGAGTCCTGCCTGCCGTTGCAAAGTCCCGGCGACTGGTTTAATGTAGGCGGGCTTTTTTCAGCACTTGCAATAAATCTTGTAAAGGAAGCGAACATGAATTTCGACAAAGAACTCGACGCCTGTGGCCTCAACTGCCCGCTGCCCATCCTGCGTTCGAAGAAGACCCTGAATGAAATGAGTTCCGGCCAGGTGCTGAAGATCATCGCCACCGATCCGGGGTCGGTGAAGGACTTCGCCGCGTTCGCCAAGCAGACCGGCAACGAACTGCTCTCCTCGACCGAGGATGGCGGCAAGTACACCTTCTTCATCAAGAAGAAGTAAGCACGCCTACCCCGACAGGCCCGTCACCGCGACGGGCCTTTTTTTCACTAGCGACGGATATCCGCGTTCAAGTTACAACGAGGTGGAAAAGATGGATGAGAAAAAACTGGCGATCATCGCGACCAAGGGCACCCTGGACTGGGCCTACCCGCCTTTCATTCTGGCCTCCACGGCGGCCGCGCTCGGCTATGAAACCCAGATCTTCTTCACCTTCTATGGTCTGCAATTGGTGCGCAAGGATACCAGCGGCCTCAAGGTGAGCCCGATCGCCAATCCCGGCATGCCGATGAAGATGCCCTTCGGCCCGAAATGGTTCCGCGACATCAACTGGAACATCCCCAATATCCTGCAATGCTCCATTCCCGGCTATGAGTCGGTGGCTACCATGCTGATGAAGCAGACCATCGCCAACAACGGCGTGGCGACGGTGGAGGAGTTGCGTGGCCTGTGTCTGGAGGCCGACGTCAAGTTCATCGCCTGCCAGATGACGGTGGAGCTGTTCGGCTTCGAGCACAGCGACTTCATCGATGGCCTGGAGTATGGCGGTGCCGCGACATTCTTCGAATTCGCCGGCGAGTCGGATATCTGCTTGTTCATTTAAGCCGCGGATTTTCCGCATCGAGCCCCCGCCGCCATCTGGCCGCGGGGGCTCGTGTTTTCTGGCGCGGCTGAAACGCGGCTCTCAGGCCGGGTTTGCCGGGGGCTCGGTTTCGAGCCGGTCGCGCCCGGCAGCCTTGGCCCGGTACAGGGCGGCATCGGCGCTGGCGAACAGACTTTCGAAGCGGGCCGAGTCGGGGTTCAATTGGGCGGCGCCGATGCTGACCGTGTAGTGGATCGGTTCGGCGCCGGCCTCGATCCTCTGGCGCCGCACCGATTCCAGGATGCGGTGAGCCACTTCGCTGGCGCCGGCGAGATCGGTGTCCGGCAGCAGGATGGCGAATTCCTCGCCGCCGATGCGGCCGAGCAGGTCGCCGGCTCGCAACGGGACCGCGGCGAGGGCGGCGAAGTTGCGCAGCACAGCGTCGCCGGCCGGGTGGCCATGGCGGTCGTTGACCCGCTTGAAATGATCGAGGTCGATCATCAGCAGGCAGAGCGGGGCGCCGTTGCGTTGCGCACGCAGGATCTCGATCCCGGCGCGCTCGACGAAGTGGTGGCGGTTTGCCGCTCCGGTCAGGGCGTCGGTGCGGGCGAGTTTTTCCAAGTTGCGGTTGGCGGTTTCCAGTTCCTTGGTGCGGGCGCGCACCTGCGCCTCGAGGCTGTGGTTCATGGCCTCCAGGCGGGCATCGTGTTCGCGCCTTTCATGGTCGAGCTTGGTCAGCATGCGGTTGAAGGCTTGTTCGAGCCGCGACAGTTCGTTGTCATGGGTCTGGGTCAGGCCGATGCGGCGGTGGCCGAGCGAGTCGAGGTCAAGCGCGGCGATGGCCTCGGTCAGGCGTTGCAGGGGCAGGCCGAGGCGGCGGCGGAAGGCCCAGATGAACAGCAGGGTGAGCGCGGTGCTCTTGATCAGGGCAGACACCAGGATCATCTTGTAGCCCAGTTCGACCCGGTTCAGCACCACGTCGCCGCTCGATTCGAAGGTCACCTCCGCGAGCAGGACGTCCTGGCCGGAAAAGTGGTAGGTCACCGGAAAGCTGTGCCGGATGGGCTCGCCGAGCAGGTATTCGGCGTCCGTGCGGGCCAGTATGCGGCCGGAGGGTGTCGTCACCCGCACCGATGAAATGGTGGGCAGGTCGGTGATGCCGCGCTGGATGGCGTCGAGCTGTTCGTGGTTGATTTCCCACAATGCGGTGGCGAGCGCCGGGTAGAAGGTCCGTTCGATGCTGGCCAGCTCGGACCGGATCATCTCCCGGGTGTGCAGGTATTCCAGCGTCATCTGGGTGGCCGTGACCACCAGGGTGATGCTGAAATAGATCGACAGCACGGCCTTCAGCAACTGCCAGGAGAGCGAGCCAGCCTTGTCGTTCATTTACGGATGTCGAAATGGCGCTCGATGTATTTGCGGTAGATCGCTTCGTAGCGTCCGTCACGGCGCAGTGCGGCGAGGCCGCGGTTGAAGTCGTCGCGTACCCGTGCATCGACGAATGCGGTACGGTAGGGCGTGGGCGGGAACAGGGGGAAGAATTCCACTTCCGCGGAGCGGGGGGCCTTGCCTTCGCGCACCAGTTTTTCCCGGTAATAGCGGAATATGCTCTCGTCCATCACCGCCAGGTCGATGCGGCCGAGCAGCAGCATCAGGGCCTGGGTCTCCTGGTTGGCCATTTCCTTGTAGTGGGGGTTGTCCGCTACCGCGCGACCGAATTCCTCGCCCAGGTATTTGTGCCCGTTCTGGAAGGCGATGATGGTCCTGCCCTTCAGGTCATCCAGGCCGCGCACGGCGAGGTTGCGTGACTTCAGGGCGATGGCGCGGTTGTGGTACTGCATGAACACGTCGGAATAATTTGCCTTGAGGCCCGAGTTCATGCGGATGATGGCGGTGCCGTCGACCCGCTTGTCGGCGAACAGCTCGAATCCGCGACCGATGGGCACGTACACGGGCACCACCCGGTAACCGGCGGGTTCCAGGGAGGCGCGCACCAGATCGACGACGATGCCCTCGCCGTTCTCGAACACGTAGGGCGGCGTGTACTGGGAAAATATGATCTTCAGTTCGCGTGCGTTGGCCATGGTCGTCAGTGCCAGGGTCAACCAGGCCAGGATGAGCGGGCGAAGCAGGCGGGCGGACATGCGGGGGGCGATCCATGCGGGGCGCGGCAAAGGCGCGATGCTATCCGAAACGCGCTTCCCGGTCATCGCCGCTTGCATCCGGACCCCTTCAATAGCGCCGGCGGCGGGGCGCGTACAGGTCATCCGGACTGAAGAATGGCGGGGTGCGGCCGACCAGGGCCTCGATCAGGGCCAGTTCCTCGTCGGTGTGGTTGATGAATGGCGCGGGCAGGATGGTCTGACCGTCGCGCGGACTGGCGAGGATGTATTTGGGTGCGTCGTGATGGCGCGAGACGACCCGTACCGATTCTTCCGGCTGGGCGACGGAACGGATGTCGATTACGCCGTAGCAGTTGCACAGGTAAGTCTGTTCCGGGGCGGCCTCGGCATAGGCGCCGGTGCCTCGGATGCCGGCCACCGCGGCGGGCGTGGAAAGATCGAGCTCGGTCTTGCCGAACACCGAGAGCAGCGCGCCGGCGGCGAGAACGATCGATTCCAGGCGCGAAGGCTGGTTTGAGCGCATCTCCATGCGGCTGTTCTGGCGTAGCAGGAAGGCGTGCCGGTCGAATACGAAGATCGCCTGGGCGCCGGGGCCGGTTTCCACCCGGTCACCACCGGAGAGCCGTGTGTCGAGCCGGGCTTCCGTGCCGTTGACGGTGACTCGGCCGCGCAGGCGATAGAAGTTGCGATCCGGCGGCAGCCTGGCGGGCACGTCGCCCAAGGCAGCGGCCGCGCGGCTGTGCCAGAGTGGAAGTGCGCCAAGGGTGAGTAGTTGCACCAGGAGGCGACGTTTGTGCTCGATGAGGGACATGGTGGTTCCTTGCATCGGTGGGGGCATCGTTCTGTCTGGCCGCACTTCAGGCCGGTGTGCATGGGCCAAATTTTTGCCGGGGGCTGGAATCGGCGTGCTTCGCTTATGGGATAATAAATCTTTTCACTTGGCTTGAATGCAACCATGCCGAAAACCCTGTACGACAAGCTCTGGGATGCCCATGTGGTGCATGTCGAACCGGATGGCACCGCGCTGCTGTACATCGACCGTCACCTGGTGCATGAGGTGACCAGTCCGCAGGCCTTCGAAGGCCTCAGGATCAATGCTCGCCAGCCGTGGCGCGTGGCTTCGGTGCTCGCCACACCGGACCACAATGTGCCGACCACCGATCGTGCCGCCGGCATCGCCGATCCGGTCTCGCGCACCCAGGTTGAAACGCTCGACGCCAACTGCCGCGATTTCGGCCTCACCGAGTTTCGCATGGATGATCGTCGCCAGGGCATCGTCCATGTCATCGGTCCGGAACAGGGCTTCACCCAGCCGGGCGTCACCCTGGTGTGCGGCGATTCACACACCAGCACCCATGGCGCATTTGCCGCCCTGGCTTTCGGTATCGGCACCTCCGAGGTGGAGCATGTGCTGGCCACCCAGTGCCTGTGGCAAAAGAAATCCAGGTCCATGCAGGTTTTGGTCGAGGGTGAGCTTGGTCGTGGCGTCACCGCCAAGGACATCGCCCTGGCCGTGATCGGCCGGATCGGCACCGCCGGCGGCACGGGCTACGCCATCGAGTTCGCCGGTTCGGCGATCCGGGCCCTGTCGATGGAAGGCCGCATGACCCTGTGCAACATGGCCATCGAGGCCGGCGCGCGTGCCGGCATGGTGGCGGTGGACGACAAGACCATTGCATACCTGGAGGGGCGTCCCTATGCACCGCGCGGCGAGCTTTGGGCGCGCGCAGTGAGCTACTGGAAGACCCTGGTCTCCGACCCGGATGCCCTGTTCGACGCGGTGGTCGAGCTGCGTGCCGAGGACATTCGGCCGCAGGTGACTTGGGGTACCTCGCCCGAAATGGTGGTGGCGGTGGATGGCCGGGTGCCCGATCCGGCCGAGGCGCCGAATGCGGTCAAGAAGGGGGATTGGGATCGCGCGCTCGAATACATGGGCCTGGATGCGGCGACCCCCATCACGGCCATCGGCGTGGACAAGGTATTCATCGGCTCATGCACCAATTCACGCATCGAGGATTTGCGCGAGGCCGCCGCGGTGGCGCGCTGGGGTCTGGGCCAGGGACGCCGGGTTGCCACCGGCGTCAGGCAGGCACTGGTGGTGCCGGGCTCCGGTCTGGTCAAGGCGCAGGCCGAGGCCGAGGGGCTGGACCGGGTGTTCACCGAGGCCGGCTTCGAGTGGCGCGAGCCAGGCTGTTCCATGTGCCTGGCCATGAATGCCGATCGCCTGGGGCCGGGCGAGCGCTGTGCCTCCACCTCCAACCGCAATTTCGAGGGCCGCCAGGGCCAGGGCGGACGCACTCATCTGGTCAGCCCGGCGATGGCGGCGGCTGCGGCCTTGTTCGGCCATTTCGTGGATGTCAGCCAACTGATTGACTAGGAGAGGAATATGACTGCG
>CAZOZD010000145.1:0-5856 GCA_964584195.1 uncultured Burkholderiales bacterium | reverse complement strand
GCCTACGTGCTAGCGGTGATCGACGGCGAAATCATGCGGGTGATGCTGCTGTTCTATCTCGCCCCCCTGTGGACCCTGCTGTTCGCACGCCTCATCCTTGGCGAGGCCGCCGGCCGGCTGGGGCTGGCCGTCATCCTGCTGTCCCTGGCCGGCGCCTGGGTCATGCTGGGCGGTTTCGAGGGCGAACCACCCCTGCCGCGCAACCCCGCCGAATGGCTGGGCCTGGCCTCCGGCATGGGTTTTGCCCTGGTCAATGTGCTGTCCCGCCACCTGCGCGCCGTGCCCGGCGCCACCCGCAGCCTGTGGATGTTCAGTGGCGTGGTGCTGGTCGCCACCCTGCCCGCGGCCCTTCACCCGGCGCCGTTTGCAGCCCTGGGCCCGGACCCGATCCTACTCGCCTGGATCGGCCTGACCGGGGCCGGCCTGGTGCTCGCCACCTTCACCGTGCAATACGGCCTGGCCCGGGTGCCCGCCAATCGCGCCATCGTCCTGCTCCTGTCCGAACTGGTAGTCGCGGCCCTGGCCAGCGCCTGGCTGGCCGGCGAGCTGATGAGCGCGCGCGAATGGCTGGGCGGCACGATGATCGTCGCCGCCACCCTGCTTTCCGGCCGGATCAAAGCCAATGAACGCCAAGCCGCCTGAAATACTCGCCATCGCCCATGTATCGATGCTGGTCGCCGACCTCGAACGGGCACGGCGGTTCTACGAAGACGTGCTCGGCCTCAGCCCCGACCCGGCACGTCCCGAGCTCGGATTCGGCGGGGTCTGGTATCGCATCGGCGATACAGAGATCCATCTGCTTTGTCTGCCCAATCCCGACCCCGTCCAGGGCCGACCCGCACATGGCGGCCGGGACCGCCACCTCGCCCTGCGGGTGAACGACCTTGCCGCCTTCCGTGCCCGCCTCGACGCCGCCGGGCTGCCCCACACCCCCAGCCGCTCCGGCCGCCCAGCCCTGTTCTGCCGCGACCCGGACGGCAATGGGCTGGAACTGATCGGTTAGGTCACTCCCACTCAATCATCACCGAGTCTTTGAAACCCGCTTGAACACTGGGTTCCGCTCGTTTCACCCCTGCTGATACCGTCACTGATACCGTCAACTCGGCCGAAACCCTTGCGCTGACTGGTTCTCGGCAAACCCCTACCCCTCCTCCACTCGCTCGGCATACCCCGCCTCGCGCTGGCTGCGGATCGCGAGTACAAAAACGATATCGATCTCGGGCACATAACGATAGAGCGCGAGGTAGCCTCGGGCACGATGACCGATGACAAGTTCCCGCTTGCCGTTCGCCACCGGACGACCGATCAGGGGGTTCTGCTCCAAAACATCTAAAGCAGCGATGATTTCCCCAATGCGCTGACCAGGATTCTCGATCTGATAGGTTGCCAGGTGATCAAGGATGCGGTCGAAGTCCTCCGCAACCTCTGGGGCCAACTCGATTCTGGCCATTTCAGCGTGCCAGTTTTCTGGCTACGGGACGCTTGGCAGACTTTCCGGCGACACGGGCTTCGAGATACTTGCGCATCTCGGTCCAAGGAATGGTTTTCCCGGAGGACACAATGTCGGCATAACGCTGTTCTGCCACCGCATCAAAGTCCGCCCTGAGTTCAGCCTGCTGCGTCTTTTCGGCAATGGCCTCCAGAATGAATCCATGGGCTGTCGTCCCGGAGCGTTTCGCTGCGGTTGCCACCCTTGCTTTCAGGTCTTCGGGCAGGCGAATGGTCGTGGTGGTCATAACAGACACTCCGATTCAGAGATTGGAGCCTTATGGTAGCACTTGTGTGCTACAACGGGTGACCAGAATTTCTTCGCACTATTTGCGGAGATTGATGGTGCTTATCTCCGCACGGTCATCAAATCACTGCGATCAATCAAAAACCCTCAACATGAAACACTGGCCAAGCAAACCATAGCCCCGCCGCTAGGACCGGTCACTCCCACTCGATCGTCCCCGGCGGCTTGCCGGTGACGTCGTAAACCACGCGGTTGATACCGCGGATTTCGTTGATGATACGGTTGGACACCTTGGCGAGCAGCGAATATGGAAGCTCGGCCCAGCGCGCGGTCATGAAGTCCTGGGTCTGCACGGCGCGTAGCACCACGACGTAGTCGTAGGTGCGGCCGTCGCCCATCACGCCCACGGCCTTGACCGGCAGGAACACGGCGAATGCCTGCGAGGTCTTCTCGTACCAGCCGGCGGCACGCAGTTCCTCGATGAAGATGTGGTCGGCGCGGCGCAATAGATCCGCGTATTCGCGCTTCACTTCGCCGAGGATGCGCACGCCCAGGCCAGGGCCGGGGAAGGGGTGGCGGTAGACCATCTCGTGCGGCAGGCCGAGGGCGACACCAAGTTCACGCACCTCGTCCTTGAACAGCTCGCGCAACGGTTCAAGCAGTTTCAGGTGCATGTCCTCGGGCAGGCCGCCGACATTGTGGTGGGATTTGATGGCGTGCGCCTTCTTGGTCTTGGCGCCGGCGGATTCGATCACGTCCGGGTAGATGGTGCCCTGGGCCAGCCATTTGGCATTCTTCAGCCTGGCCGACTCCTCCTGGAACACGGCCACGAATTCGCCGCCGATGATCTTGCGCTTCTTTTCCGGATCGGTCACGCCGGCCAGCTTGGTCATGAAACGCTCGGAAGCGTCGACATGGATGACCTTGACACCCAGGTTGCGGGCGAACATATCCATGACCATCTGGCCTTCGTTCAGGCGCAACAGGCCGGTGTCGACGAATACGCAGGTGAGCTGGGGGCCGATGGCGCGATGCAGCAGGGCCGCCACCACGGATGAATCGACGCCGCCGGACAGGCCGAGGATGACCTCGTCTTGCCCGACCTGGGCGCGTACCTTGGCGATGGCCTCATCGATGTAGTCGGGCATGTTCCAGTCCTGGCCGCAGCCGCAGATGTCGTGCACGAAGCGGCCCAGCATGGCCTTGCCCTGAATCGTGTGGGTGACCTCGGGATGGAACTGCACGGCGTAGAAACGGCGCGCATCGTCGAACATGCCGGCGATGGGGGTGGATGCGTTCTCGCACATCACCTTGAAGCCGGGCGGCAGGCTTTCCACCTGGTCGCCGTGGCTCATCCACACGTCCAGCCAGCACTTTCCATCCGGGTCCTTCCGGTCCTGGATGTCGGTCAGCAGTTTCGAGTGGCCATGCGCGCGCACCTCGGCATAACCGTATTCGTGGTGGCTGCCGTTGATGACCTTGCCGCCCAGTTGCGCGGCCATGGTCTGCATGCCATAGCAGATGCCCAGCACCGGCACGCCCAGGCTGAACACCACATCCGGCGCGCGCGGTGTTTCTTCATCCGTGACCGAGGCCGGACCGCCGGACAGGATGATGCCGGCGGGGGCGAAATCGCGGATGAACTGTTCGGAGACGTCGAACGGGTGCAGTTCGCAGTACACGTTATGCTCGCGCACCCGACGGGCGATGAGCTGGGTGAACTGGGAACCGAAGTCGAGGATGAGGATTTTCTGGTGCATGGGATTCGCCAGGGATGAAGGGCTCGCGATCCGCCGCGAGCCCCGATGGGACGAGGGAGAGGATCAGTCGACGAGATAGTATTCCACGGTCGATACCACCCGGATCTTCTTGATGTGCGGTGTGCTGGAGTCGCGGTCCTCGATGCTGAACTGACCCTGGCTCGCGCGCCTGATCTTGCCCAGCCGGCTTTGCGAATCCTGGGCGAACTTGCCCGCGGCCTCGCGTGCATTGCGGGTGGCCTCCTCGATCATTTCAGGCTTGATCTGGTTGAGCCCGCTGAACATGAACTGGGTGCCCCAGTCGGTGCTGGAGATGGGGATGCCTTGCTGGCCCAGTTCGACCAGCCGGGTCATGGTGGCGCGCACCTGTTCGACGTTGCGGCTGTATACCGTCACCGTGGCCTGGCCGGTATAGCGGAACGGACTGGCGCCGCCATCGCCGCCATATTCGCGCGCCTGCTTGTCGACCACGGTGGGCGGGCTGACTCCGATCTCCTCCGCGCTGAAACCGTTCTTGCGCAGGAATTCCTGGATGATCTCGTTGTTCTGCCGGATGCGTGCATACAGTCCGCCAAGGTCGTTGTCCGCGACACTGTAGGCCAGCGGCCAGATGGCGATGTCGGCCGCCACCTCGCGTTCGGACAGGCCCTTGACCTCCATGGTGCGTTCCATCGACTTGATGCCGCGCATACCATCGGCGATCAGGTATCCCAGGGCAGCCAGGCCGACCAGCAGCATCAGACCGAGGGAGCCGGCCGCCTGGACCAGGGAGGTACGTTCATGCATGCCGGGCCACCTCAATCGACGTGGTAGTTGGGCGCTTCCTTGGTGATCTGCACGTCATGCACGTGCGATTCGCGGATGCCGGCGGAGGTGATCTCGACGAAGCTGGCCCGGGCGTGGAAATCATCGATGCTGGCGCAGCCCAGATAGCCCATGCTGGAGCGCAAGCCACCCATGAGCTGGTGCAGCACGTTGAGTGCGCTGCCCTTGTAGGGAACGCGGCCCTCGATGCCTTCCGGCACCAGCTTTTCGACATTGGCCTCGTTGTCCTGGAAGTAGCGGTCCTTGGAGCCCTTCTGCATGGCGCCCAACGAACCCATGCCGCGATAGGACTTGAACGAACGTCCCTGATACAGCTCGATCTCGCCCGGAGCCTCGTCGGTGCCGGCGAACAGGCCGCCCAGCATCACGGCATGGGCACCGGCGGCGATGGCCTTGGCGATGTCGCCGGAATAGCGGATGCCACCATCGGCGATCAGGGGTACGTCGGTATGCGCCAGGGCCCGGGCGACGTTGTCCACCGCCGTGATCTGCGGCACGCCGACGCCGGCGACGATGCGGGTGGTGCAGATCGAGCCCGGGCCGATGCCGACCTTGACCGCATCGGCGCCATGATCGACCAGAGCCCGCGCGGCCTCGGCGGTGGCGATGTTGCCGCCGATGACCTGGACCGAGGCATGACGCTCCTTGATCCACTTGACCCGATTGAGCACGCCAGCGGAGTGACCATGCGCGGTATCCACCACCAGCACGTCCACCCCGGCCTCGACCAGGGCGGCGACGCGGTCCTCGGTATCGCCACCGACGCCCACCGCCGCGCCGACTCGCAAGCGGCCGAACTCGTCCTTGCTGGCCAGCGGGTACTCGGTCGATTTGGTGATGTCCTTGACGGTGATGAGGCCGCGCAGGGCGAAGCTGTCATCCACCACCAGCACACGTTCGAGGCGATGCTTGTGCAAGAGGGCCACCACCTCGTCGCGTCCGGCGCCTTCCTTCACCGTCACCAACCGCTCGCGCGGAGTCATGATGTTGGCGATGGGCTGATCGAGACTGGATTCGAAGCGCAGGTCGCGGTTGGTGACGATGCCGACCACCTTGCCGGCCTCGTCCAGCACCGGCAGGCCGGAAAACTTGTACTGGCGCGACAGGTTGATCACCTCGCGCACCGTCATGTTCGGATGGATGGTGACCGGGTCCTTCACCACCCCGGCTTCATGCCGCTTCACCCGCGCCACCTCGCTGGCCTGCTGCTCGACACTGAGGTTCTTGTGGATGATGCCGATGCCGCCTTCCTGCGCCAGGGCGATGGCCATGCGGCTTTCGGTGACGGTATCCATTGCGGCGGACAGAACCGGGATGTGCAGGCGGATCGAGCGGGTAAGACGGGTTTGCAGGTTGACGTCGCGCGGCAGGATGTTGGATTCGGCAGGGACGAGCAGGACGTCGTCGAAGGTGAGGGCTTTCTGGAGGATACGCATGAACGCAGCCTTTCGGGCAAAGCGCCATTATACCGGGTATGCTGCACGATCCGACAGCGGCCTGGCGGAGTCTGGGCGGCGCTCACGCCGGCAGGCGATC
>CAZOZD010000144.1:0-5945 GCA_964584195.1 uncultured Burkholderiales bacterium | reverse complement strand
CTGGGTTTAAAACGTCGTGAGACAGTTTGGTCCCTATCTGCCGTGGGCGCTGGAAATTTGAGAGGACCTGCTCCTAGTACGAGAGGACCGGAGTGGACATTCCTCTGGTGTACCGGTTATCACGCCAGTGGTATCGCCGGGTAGCTATGAATGGAAGAGATAACCGCTGAAAGCATCTAAGCGGGAAACTCGCCTCAAGATAAGATTTCCCGGGGCCTCGAGCCCCCTGAAGGGTCGTCGAAGACCACGACGTTGATAGGTCGGGTGTGGAAGCGCAGTAATGCGTTAAGCTAACCGATACTAATTGCCCGTGCGGCTTGACCCTATAACCTTGGATTAAGGCATTCGAGGATAAAGACCAGGAATGCGAGGAAATCCTCGTCCCGGTCCAGTCCCGCCAAGGTGCAATCAACCCAACTTCTTCTTCCAATCTGTTGAAGACGCAACGAATTCTTCAGGCGTCATTCGCCCAGAACACAAGCTGGGCCGTGATCCTGATACAAGTTATGTCTGGCGACCATAGCGGTGTGGAACCACGCCTTCCCTTCCCGAACAGGACCGTGAAACACTCCAGCGCCGATGATAGTGCCCAACCGGGCGTGAAAGTAGGTCATCGCCAGACTCCCCATCCAAAAAGCCCGACCCATCAAAGTCGGGCTTTTTTTATACTCCTCTACGCTCATACTCTCTCGGTGGACGTTTCAGGATTCAAGGGCCGGGGTAACGTTTCTGCTTTGATTCTCGCCGCATGAAGAACCCTGCGCATTGCGGCTGGCGAAGATAACTCCAGCGCGAGACAATAAAGACTTACGCATGGATTCGAACCGGAGCCTCGACATGAGCAACGCCGACCCGATTGAAATCGAAAAATTCAGCGCCCTGGCACACCGCTGGTGGGATCCGGAGTCCGAATTCAAGCCATTGCACGACATCAATCCAGTGCGTCTGGCCTGGATCGACAGCCTGGCCGGGCTGGCCGGCAAGGCTGTACTGGACGTGGGCTGTGGCGGTGGCATCCTTGCTGAGGGTATGGTCGAGCGCGGCGCTCAGGTGACAGGCATCGATCTGTCGGAAAAGGCTCTTGCTGTAGCCCGCCTGCATCTCATGGAGTCCGGGCGCAAAGTCGATTACCGCGCGGTTGCAGCGGAGGTGTTCGCTGCCGAGCGGCCGGGGGCATTCGACGTGGTCACCTGCATGGAGATGCTCGAGCATGTGCCTGAACCGGCAAGCACGGTCGCTGCATGCGCCGCGCTGGTACGTGATGGGGGCTGGGTGTTCCTGTCCACCCTGAACCGCAATCCGAAAAGCTATCTTTTTGCCATCCTCGGCGCGGAATACATCCTCAATCTGCTGCCGCGCGGTACCCATGACTGGGGCCGCTTCATCAAGCCGGCCGAGCTTGCCCGTCACGTCCGCGCCGCCGGCCTGGAGCCGGTGGAACTGATCGGCATGACCTACAACCCGATGAGCAAGGTATACCGCCTGGAACGCGATACCGACGTGAACTACCTGATGGCTTGCCGCAAGCCCGGCTGAAATGCAAAGGCCCGGACGCAAGGACCGGGCCCGAAAGTTGCCGCGACAGGTTTAGTCTTCGCTACGGTGTTCGCTTCCGCTGCGGGGGGCGCGGCTGGTGACGCTGACCTGGCGGGCGGGAGAGACGGTGGAGATGGCGTGCTTGAAGATGGCCTGCACTGCCTGGTCGTGACCTCGTAGCAGGACCATGTATTGGTCGAAGGATTCGATCCGGCCGACCAGCTTGATGCCGTTGACCAGGAAGATCGAGACCGGGGTGTGTTCCTTGCGCAGGGTGTTGAGGAACTGGTCCTGCAGGTTCTGTCGTTCGTTCATGTTGTACGCGCTGTATGGAATGGAGCAGTTGGCGTGGTATGTGTAAAAGTACTGGCCATCATACCATAAGGTTCTTCAGCGCTTGGTCGCCGGTTCGATGCGGGCCGCACTACGCAGGCCGGCGAGGTACTTGCGGTATTCGATCTGCAACAGCTGACCAGCGATGCGGTCGCGCACTTCATCGTAGGCAGGGAAATCGAGCTTGCGACTGTCCTCCAGGCGGATGACGTGCCAGCCGAAGCGGGTCTTGACCGGGGTACGACTGACCTCACCCTTCTTCAGCTTGACCATGGCCTCGGCGAACTCGGGCACCAAGCCATTGGGATTGAGCCAGCCCAGGTCGCCGCCGTTCTGCGCCGAACTGTCCTTTGAGTGCTTCTTCGCCAGATCCTCGAACTTCGCTTTCTTGCGGCCGGTGATGTCGGCAATCAGGCTGCGCGCCAGTTTCTCGTCCTCGACCAGGATGTGGCGGGCGTGGTATTCCATCTCGCCGGCCTGCGCCTTGGCCTTTTCGTATTCGGCGCGCAGACGTTCCTCAGGAATGCGGGTGGTGCGGATGAAGTCGTCCTGCAGCAGTTTGGCCAGGGTTTCCTTGCGTTGCAGTTCGAGCAGGGCCTGGATGTGCGGGGTGCGGTCCAGCCCCTTCTCACGCGCGGCCTGGGATAGCACTTCGAGGTTGATGAGGGACTCGCGCACGGCCTCCTCGCTTTCAGGGCCGGCGGGCTGGCCGCGCGCCATGCGATCCTGACGCACCACTTCGGCATGGAGGGCGGGGATGGCTACACCGTTGACGGTGGCCACGCTTTCCTGGGCCCATGTGGGCAGGCTGAACATGGAGGTGGCGAGCAAGGATGCTGCAAACATGGAAAACAGTCGGTGCATGGATTTCATGGGGACTTTCGTCGGTGGTTGGAGGGGATTCGTTCTGCTCAGAGCTCTTCCGGGCTCAGTGCGGTGAGACTCAATGCATGGATGCGCGACCCCATCAGGTCGCCCAGCGTCTGGTAGACCAGGCGATGGCGGGCGACCGGATTCAGGCCGCTGAAACGGGAGGACACCAGGGTGAGGCGGTAGTGGCCGCCACCGTTGGCGGCGCCGGCATGGCCGGCGTGAGCGGCGCTTTCGTCCTCGATGTCCAGGGACTCCGGTTCGAGCTGGCTCAGACGCTGACGCATGAGTTCGGTGGTGTCGGGCGGGTGCATGGCGAACGGGTCAGGGCAGGACGCGCTTGAACGGTTTTACCGTGACCTGGGCATAGACCCCGGCGCGCCGGTAGGGGTCCGCGTCGGCCCATGCCTGGGCAGCAGCCAGGCTTTCGAATTCGGCGACGATGAGGCTGCCAGTGAAACCGGCCGGGCCGGGATCGGCGGCGTCGATCGCGGGGAACGGCCCGGCCAGTAACAGCCGACCGGCGTCACGCAGGGCGTGCAGGCGTTCGAGATGCGCGGCGCGATTGGCCAGCCGTGTTTCGAGGCTGGCCGGGGTGTCCTCGCCGACGATGGCGTAATACATCATGTCCGGGGATGCGTCCGCCGGGTGAAGGCGGGGTCGATTGGTTGGGCGGCAGGCATTTTGCTATTTTGCTATGATTGGCGGCTATTCCTCAAGTTCATTTCCACCCCTTCCCGTGATTTTTGACCTCCACTGCCATTCGACTGCGTCGGATGGCGCCCTGACGCCGCGCGACGTGGTGCTGCGCGCCGCGCGGCTAGGGGTGGGTGCCCTGGCGCTGACCGATCACGACACACTCTCCGGTTTCCCCGAGGCCGCGCTCGCCGCGGACGAGGCCGGGCTGCGCTTCATTGCCGGGGTGGAAGTCTCGGTGACCTGGCAGGGTCGCACGGTGCATGTGGTGGGGCTCAATGTGCGGCCGGACGATCCAGTCCTGCTCGACGGGTTGGCCGGCAACCGCGGCGGCCGCCAGGCGCGTGCCGAGCGGATTGCCGCCGCCCTGGCTGCGGCGGGCGTGGGCAATGCCTATGCCGGCGCACTGGCCCATGCCGGCAGTCCGGAGGCCTTGAGTCGTACCCATTTCGCACGTTTCCTGGTGGAACGCGGCCACGTCAAGGACATGAAGACGGTGTTCAAGAAATTCCTGGTCAAGGGCAAGCCCGGCTATGTCAGCCATCAGTGGGCGGAGCTCGCCGACGCGGTGGGCTGGATCCGCGCCGCCGGCGGCCAGGCGGTGCTCGCCCACCCGGGGCGCTATGATCTCGGCCGCGATTCGATGCGCCGCCTGATCGGCGAATTCAAGGCGGCCGGGGGTGAGGCGATCGAGGTGGTCACCGGCAGCCATGGCGCCGAGCACATCCCGGTGTTCGCCCGCTACGCCGATGAATTCGACCTGTTGGCCTCGGCCGGCTCGGATTTTCATGCCCCCGGCGAGGGCGGGCGCGAGCTCGGTCGGCTACGCACCCTGCCGGACACCTGTCGGCCGATCTGGAAAGACTGGTAAGCCGCGTGTCGCAGTTCTTCACGGTCCATCCCGACAACCCCCAGCCGCGCCTGATGCGCGAGGCGGTGAAGATCCTGCGCGGCGGTGGGGTGATGGCTTATCCCACCGACTCGTGCTACGCACTGGGCTGCATGATCGGCAACAAGGAGGGCATGGAGCGCATCCGTTCCATTCGCGGCGTGGACGAGCGCCACCATTTCACCCTGGTCTGCCGCGACCTGTCGGAAATCGCCCGCTATGCCCGGGTGGACAACCGCCAGTACCGCTTCCTCAAGGCCGCCACCCCGGGCGGATATACGTTCATCCTGGAGGCCACGCGCGAGGTGCCGCGCCGCCTGCAGCATCCCAAACGCAGCACCATCGGCCTGCGGGTGCCCGATCATCCGGTGGTGTCGTTCCTGCTTGCGGAGATCGATGAACCCATCCTGTCCATGACCTTGCAGCTGGCGGGCGATGAGTACGCGATGAACGATCCCGAGGACATCCGGGAGCGCATCGGCAACCGCGTCGACCTGATCCTCGACGCCGGCTTCTGCCTGCTCGATCCCACCACCGTGATCGATCTTACCGGCGATGCGCCCGAACTCCTGCGGCGGGGCTGCGGCGACTTGAAGCGGATCGGCTTTACGGACCAATCGCCATGGAACTGAGCCTGATCCAGAAAATCAGCATCTACGCCCTGCCGGTGATCTTCGCCATCACCCTGCACGAGGCCGCGCACGGCTATGCGGCGCGCCATTTCGGCGACCGCACCGCCGAGATGCTGGGCCGCATCAGCGTCAATCCGCTGCGCCACATCGACCCCATCGGCACCCTGCTGGTGCCGGCCATCACCCTGTTCCTGGGCGGCATCCTGTTCGGCTGGGCCAAGCCGGTGCCGGTCAACTTCAACAACCTGAAAAACCCCCGCCGTGACATGCTCTGGGTGGCCGCCGCCGGACCGGGCGCCAATCTGGTCATGGCGCTGTTCTGGGCCCTGATGATCAAGCTGGCGCATGGCATGGATCCATTCTTCGGCCAGCCGCTGATGCTGATGGGCATGGCCGGAATCACCATCAACGCCATCCTCGCCGCGCTCAACCTGCTGCCGCTGCCGCCGCTCGACGGTGGCCGCATCGCCGTGAGCCTGCTGCCGCACCCCCTGGCGAGCGGCCTGGCGCGGCTGGAGCCGTATGGCCTTGTCATCCTCATCGTGCTGCTGTTCACCGGCCTGCTCGCCACCCTGATCGGGCCGGTGTATCAGGCGGTGCAGCGGCTTTCCCTGTTTATCGTCGGCTTGTAAGCGAACCCACCATCATGTACGCAGACCGCGTCCTGTCCGGCATGCGCCCCACCGGAAACCTGCATCTGGGGCATTACCATGGCGTGCTCAAGAACTGGATCCAGCTCCAGCACGAATACGAATGCCTGTTCTTCGTCGCCGACTGGCATGCGCTCACCACGCATTACGACGAACCGGGCCGCATCGAGGAGGCCACCTGGCAGATGGTGATCGACTGGCTCGCCGCCGGGGTCGATCCCTCCAGGGCCACCCTGTTCATCCAGTCGCAGGTGATTGAACATGCCGAGCTGCATCTTCTGCTCTCGATGATGACCCCCCTGGGCTGGCTGGAACGGGTGCCGACCTACAAGGACCAGC
>CAZOZD010000143.1:0-6023 GCA_964584195.1 uncultured Burkholderiales bacterium | reverse complement strand
CTGGCGGGCAGGTCGGGCTGGGTGTCGGGTGGGGCGAGGCGGATGCATTGGCCGCCGGCCGACTCGGCCGCCGCGAGGGCGGCGTCCACCCGCGCCAGAACGCGGGCCGGGCTTTCCCCGCGGTTGAACGGGGTGTGGCCGATGGCGATGGGGTGATCGCGTCCCGCGACCGGTTCGAGCGCGCGGGTGAGCTCATCCAGCAGCGCGGCGAGCATGCCTTCTCCATCGCATCCGGCCGGCAGCATGAGGCCGAAGTCGGCGCCGGCGAGGCGGCCGGCGTAAATGCCCAGACACTGCGGCGTCAGCTCGTTGAACACCTGACCGGCGCGGCGCAGCAGCTCGTCCGCGGTCTCGCGGCCCCGCTCGTGGTTGATGCGGGCCAGATCGTTGAAACGGACGATGGCCAGGCCACCGTACAGGCTGTCCTCGGCGGCCAGGGCGTGATCCAGGCTGGCGAGGAAGAATGTACGGTTGCCCAGCCCGGTGAGCGGGTCGAAATTGGCTTCGCGCCGCAGGGCCTCGAAACGGCGGGCGTCGTCCTCGAAATGCTGGCGCAGGCGGGTGACGGTGTCGTTCATTGCCGCGGCGAGCTGCTTGAGTTCCGGCGCCTTGGGCTCGGGGATGGTGATGAAGCGGTGTTCGGTGATGGCGCGTGCCTGTTCGATGACGTCGCGCATGGGCTGGCGCAGGCGGCCCAGAATCCAGCCCACGAGCAGCAGACAGGCCAGGCCGGCGAGGACGATGGTGGCGGTCATGCTCACGGCGGTCTTCCACAGCGCGGTGTAGGCGAAACGGCTGTCGGAGAGCAGGGTTACTGTGCCAAGCGGGGTCCAGCCGGCGCTGACCTGGGCCTCGCCGGGCAGGGCCCGGATCGGCATCAGGTCGATGAACCAGGCCGGGGCGCCGCTCTCCTCATCACGGGCGGTGTGATCGGCGATCGGCCGGCCATGCACGTCGATGACCTGCACCAGGGCATACTGGCCGCTGCCGAACAGGGCTGCGGCGGCCGCGGCGACGTCCTCGCTTTGCGTATCCGGCCGGCTCAGGGCGAGCGCGAGTGCAGCGGCGTTGTCGCGGTTTTTCTCGGCGAGCTGGGTTTCCAGGTAGTCGCGGGCGTGATACAGGGCCGCGAACAGGCTGATGGCAAGGGCGAGGAGGGCGGAGAACAGGACGGCGAGTCCAAGCTGGCGATAAATGGTCATGATGGTTTCCCCCTAACAATCATTGCGACTCGTGCCACCGCAAAGAATGAAAAACATTCCAGCCCAAGCGCCATCGCCCTCTTCCCCCGGCGGGGGAAGGTTGGGAAGGGGGTGCGGCGAAGCCGCATCCGGCTCGATGCGATTGCGCCAAAGGCGGCCTTTGGCCACCACCCCCACCCTGCCCTCCCCCTGTAGGGGAGGGGTGTCTCGCGGCAGTGTTTCACGTTTCCCCCTAAATCCTTACTCGTTGAAGCCTTCTTCGCGGGCGCGGCGCAGGGTGTCCTGCCAGGGTGTCGGTCGCCCGCCGGTGATGTCCAGTCCCTGGCCGTCGCCCCAGGCGCCGCTGCCGTTGAAGCTGTAGCTCGGGCGCAGTTCGGGGCGCTGGCTGGCGGGCAGCACCTCGTCGCGGCGATGGTCGAGCAGGACCGGCTCGCGGTCCGGACGCTCGAAATAGGCCAGCACCATGTGCGGGACGGGGCCGGCGTCGCGCTGGCTGGCGTAGACCAGACGCAGGCGGTCCATGGGCACGTTGAGCGCGAGGAGGGTGAAGTATTTGCCCAGGGCGAAGTCCTCGCCGTCGCCGGCACCCTTGCCGAGGAATTCGCCCAGGGTGGCCCAGTGCTCGTCACGGCCCCATACGACCCGGGCGCTGGCGAGCCGGAAACGGCCGTTGAAGAATGCGTTGACCCGATTCAGACGGGTGTTCATGTCGGCGCTCGCCAGTTCGTCCAGCATCCGCTGCCACGCCGTGAAACGCTGTTCGCCTTCCTTGCCGAAGCGGCGCTTGACGCTCGCCGCAAGCCGGTCGGTGTTCATCCGCGTGGGCGTGGCCGCGGTGGCGCTGGTGGCGGGCTGCCAGCCTTCCATGAATGCGATGAGGCGGCCGCGGTTGAGTTGTCCAGGGATGAACATGGCGATCTCGCCATCCGGGCCGTACAGGTAGGCGCTGGGGAAGAAGTCGACCGGGCCGATCTGGCGGTGCGGGCTGTCCGGTGCGCGGCGCGAGCCGCCGGCGATGATCGGGAAGGTCAGCCCGTGGCTGGCGGCGGCGGCGCGTACCGCGTCGGGCCGGTCGTAGTCGAGGCCGACGCCGATCACGTTGAGGTCGGCGCGGGCGTCGAGCTGCTTGAGCATGGGCATCTGCAACTTGCAGATCGGGCACCAGGGCGCCCAGAAGGCGACCAGCACCCATTGGCCGCGATAGTCGGCCAGGCGCACCGGGCGACCGTCGATGTCGGTAAAACTGAACGGCGCACCGCGGGCAGCCGGGGCCGGCACCGCCGGGCTGGGCGTCGGGGCGAGCAGGAGGGTGGCGAGCAAAAGCGGCAGGGCGAAACGGCCGAGCCTCACGCGTGCGGGGGTCATGGCATGCGTCTCAGACAGGCGACACGCCGGCCATCGGCGAGCGTGGCGAGGGTGGGAATCATCGTCGCGCAGGCCGCATCGGCCTCCGCGCAGCGGTCGCGGAAGGCGCAGCCGCCGATGACCGGGTCCGAAACCACCGTCTCGACCCCGGCGGCAAGACCCTGCCCGGGGGCGGATTCGAGCAGCAGGCGGGTATAGGGGTGGGCCGGCATGGCAATGAGGGCGGCGGCATCGCCTTCCTCCACGATCCGGCCACGGTACATCACCGCGATGCGGTCGGCGAGATAACCCACCACGGCGAGGTTGTGGCTGATGAACAGGTAGGCAATGCCGCGCTCGCGCTGCAGGTCGGCGAGCAGATTGAGGATCTGCGCCTGCACCGATACGTCGAGGGCGCTGGTCGGCTCGTCGCAGATCAGCAGCGCCGGCTCCACCGCCAGGGCGCGGGCGATGGCGATGCGCTGGCGCTGGCCGCCGGAGAATTCGTGCGGATAGCGGCCGCGCGCGTCGGCGGGCAGGCCCACCTGGTCGATGAGGCGAGCGAGCAGCACGGCACGGCCGGGGCGGTCCAGTTCCGGGCGCAGGGCGAGGATGCCTTCCTCCAGGATCTCGCCCACCCGCATGCGTGGGTTGAGCGAGGCGAACGGGTCCTGGAACACGATCTGCATCGCTGCGCGCATGCGGCGCAGGGACTCGCCGGACAGGGCGAGGATGGATTCGCCGCGCACGCGCACGTCGCCGGCGGACGGCTCGATCAGACGCAGGGCGGCGCGCGCGAGCGTGGTCTTGCCGCAGCCGGATTCGCCGACCAGGGCCAGTGTCTCGCCGGCCCGCAGGCTCAGGTCGACCCCCTCGACTGCGGCGACATGCCCCACCGTGCGTTGCAACAGACCGCGCCGGACGGGAAAACGCACGGCCAGATCGACGAGCTCGAGCACCGGCGGCGCTTCGACCGGGGCCCTGGCGGACGCCGGAGCCTCGACCGGCGCCGGCGCGGCGGCGAATGCGTCGAGCCGCACACAACGCACCCAGTGGCCGGGGGCGGCCTCCATGAGCGCGGGCGGCGCGGCACGGCAGGCCTCTGTGGCATGCGGGCAACGCTCGGCGAAGCGGCAGCCGCCGGGCCAGGCGTCGGGTGCGGGCACGCCGCCCGGAATCTGCGCCAGCGTGGCACCGCGTCGCGCCGCGGAAGGCAGCACTGCGAACAGGCGGCGGGTGTAGGGATGCAGCGCGGCACTAAACAGCCGTTCGCGTGTGGTCCATTCGACGATCTGGCCGGCGTACATCACCGCCACCCGGTCGGCCATGTCACGCGCCACGTCGAGGTCGTGGGTGATCAGCAGCAGGCCCATGTCGCGTTTGTGCTGCAAATCGCGCAACAGGCGCAGGATCTGCGCCTGCACGGTGACGTCGAGCGCCGTGGTCGGCTCGTCGGCGATCAATAGCGCCGGCTCGCCGGCCAGCATCATGGCGATCAGCGCACGCTGGCGCTGGCCGCCGGAGAGCTGGAAGGGGTAGGCCGCATGCCGGTCGGGGGGCAGTCCCACTGCGCCGAGCAGGCGTTCGGCCTCCTTGCGCGCAGTCGTACCGGTGAGTCCGCGATGGACGGCGAGCGCCTCGTCGATCTGGGCGCCCACCGTGAGCACCGGGTTGAGCGCGGTCTGCGGCTCCTGGAAGATCATCGCCAGGCGGCCGCCGCGCCGGGCGCGCATCTCGCGCTCGGGCAGGGCAAAGAGGTCTTCGCCGTCGAGTGCCACCCGGCCCGCGCCGATGCGCGCCACCTCCGGCAACAGCCGCATCAGGGCCAACGCGGTGAGGCTCTTGCCGCAGCCGGATTCACCCAAAAGGACGACGCATTCACGCGGCCCGACCTCGAAGCTCACCCCGTCCACCGGCCGCGCCGGCGACCGGGTCGCATCGGCCGCGATCTCGACCACCAGGTTTTCGACCTTGAGGCCGTGTTTCATGTCGCCGCCCTCCGGGCGCGCGGATCGAGCGCGTCGCGAATGCTGTCGGCGAGCAGGTTGGCGGCCAGCACCAGGGTGAACATGAATGCGAACGCGGCGCCCAGTTGCCACCACACCACCGGCTCGCGCGCCAGCTCCAGGCGGGCGCCGTTGATCATGTTGCCGAAACTGGCCATGCTCGGGTCCACCCCGACGCCGACGTAGGACAGCACCGCCTCGGCCAGCACCAGGGCGGAAAAGTCCATCACCACGGCGATCAACACGATGTGCTGGACGTTGGGCAGCACATGGCGGAGCAGGATGCGCCCGTCCGAAACCCCGAATGCGCGCGCCGCGACCACGTAATCGAGCTCGCGCACCTTCAGGGTTTCGCCGCGCAACAGGCGTGCCAGCCCGGTCCAGCTGGTCATGCCGAGAATGAGACAGAGGAACAACAGGCGCAGGTCGGCGCGTTCGGCGCCGGTCTCGAACCATTCCGGATGGGTTTCAAGCTGGGTTTGCAGGATCAGCACCGCGGCGGCGATGAGCAGCACGCCGGGGATGGCGTTGAGGGTGGTGTACAGGTATTGCACCGCGTCGTCGACGCGGCCGCCGAAATAGCCTGCCGCCACCCCCAGGCCGATTGCCAGCGGCAGGGTGATGAGGGTGGTCAGCGCGCCGATCAGCACCCCGGTGCGGATGCTCTTGAGGCTGATGTAGAGCACGTCCTGGCCCACCTTGTCGGTGCCGAGCACATGGTAATGCGTCGCCAGGAGGGCGAGCGCGCCGATCAGCAGCATCAGGCCGAGCAGGGCGGCGCTTGCCGCCCTGCCGGCGCGGCGCGCCTCCGGGTCGGCCCGGCGCAGGCGGTGACGCAGGACGAGATGGACGGGCAGCCAGAACACCAGGCCCAGCACCAGCCCCAGGCCGCCGCGCTGGAGGATGTCCGCGGTCTTGTCCCGGTCCGGGTCGGCGAGATGCGCGCCGCCATAGGCCAGGCGCGGGTAGTCGCGCACCTGGCGGCCGTCTTCCAGAACGATGGCTTCCTTGTTGAACAGGTGCGTGGCGAACGGCGCCGAATAGCTCTTTTCCTGACGCTGCACGAGGGGATCGAGCACGGCGTCGAGCAGGCTTTTCACCTCCGGGGCGTAATGCAGCGGGGCATCGGCCGGCGCGCCTTCCTGCGGCGGCAGGGCGGGGCGGTAATGGATGGAATCGATCAGCGCGATCAGCACGAACGCGGCGAGCACCACCGCCGCCGCCATCGCCGTCGGGTCGCGCGCCACCCGCCGCCAGGGCGCGGCGAGATGCTCGTGGCGCCGCACGACGACGATGAAGCCGATCAGCCCGGCCACCAGCAGGTAGACCAGAAGGTCGGTCCAGAGCAGCACCGGCATGAAGTTCATTGCAGTCGCACCCTGGGGTCGACCAGGGTGTACGAGAGGTCGGTGAGGATCAGGCCGACGATGTACAGCAGCGAGCCGAGGAACACCATGGAGCGGACGATGGC
>CAZOZD010000142.1:373-6035 GCA_964584195.1 uncultured Burkholderiales bacterium | reverse complement strand
GGCGACCGGCCAGCAAGCGGAGCTGCTGTTGCCCCGCCAGAAGCTGGCCCAGAACAATGGGATCCATGACCGTCTCTCTCCCTCAGGTTCCGATGTCAGGGCATCGTCTCGGCCGCATGGCCGGCGTGGCGCAGCGCAAAGCGCGGGTGCCCGCTCAGGACCAGAACGCCCCGCAGCACGAAGGCCAGGCTCTGCAACGCCACCAGCAGGCAGAAGCCCAGCAGCATCCCCTTGAGGAGCCACAGGTTCGGCATCCCGCCAGGGTTCAGCGACGCCTCGTCGGACAGATACGAGCTGCGCCAGAACCCCCAGGTCATGCTGCCGAACACCCACAGGAAGGGCCACAGCAGCACCACCGTCAGCACCAGATCCGACAGCGCCCGGCCCCGGTCGGACCAGCGCGCATAGAGGATGTCGACCCGCACGAAGCCGCCGGTCATCATGGTGTACCCCGCGCCCAGCACGATCACCGCCACATGCGTCCAGATGTAGGATTCCTGCAGCCAGATCAGGCCGATCTGGTGGACATAGCGCAGGTAGACGGCGGCGAAGCACAGCACCACCGTGCCCAGAGCCGCCAGCGCCACCACCCAGCCGCTGACGCGGCAAAGCGTGTCGATCCCCGCCACCAGCGCCGCGCACAGGCGCACCCAGGCCGCCATGCGGCCGTCGGTCTGTCCGGTCATCGTGCCTCCCTCGCGACGCGGGCCCTGCGGGCGCGCGCCGGCTGTCACTGTCCCGGCGCCGGTTCCCCCGGGCCGTCTGCGGCTAGCAAAAGAGGGACGACGCGACGGATTCAAGCTGGTCGATAGGTTTTTCCGAACGGTTAGGGACTTTCAAACCATCCGATAGCTTTTCTCTAATTCACTCTCCGAAGCCCGCGCCGCCGTTGCCCGCGGCCGGCACCGCCCCCATCTGACGCCCCGTCCGGCGGTGCGCGGGGGCGAGGGGCCTCGGCGCGCGGCACGGGTTTAAGCAAACACGGGAGGTCTCTTGATGAAGCGTCGGCAATTCCTGACCACCTCGGTGCTGGCGGGCGCCACGGCCGCGACGGCCGGCACCCTGGCCGCACCGGCCATCGCGCAGGGCGTCATCGAATGGCGCATGGTCCATTCCTGGCCCCGCGGCCTGCCCGGCGTGGGCGTCGGCGCCGAACGTCTGGCTCGGCGGATCGAGGCCATGTCGGGCGGCCGGCTGCGGATCAACGTCTTTGCCGCGGGCGAGCTGGTCCCGGCGCTGGGCTGCATGGACGCGGTCATGGACGGAACCGCCGAGATGGGCCACGACGCCTCGTTCTACCATGTCGGCAAGCACCCGATGCTGGCGGCCTTCTTCGCCGTGCCCTTCGGCATGACGGCGGATGAACAGGCGGCGTGGCTGCTGCACGGCGGCGGCCAGGCGCTGTGGGACGAGCTGAACGACCAGTTCGGCATCCTGTCGGTGCCCGCCGGCCAGACCGCGACCCAGTCCTTCGCCTGGTTCCGCAACCCGATCGAGACGCCCGACCAGTTCCGCGGCCTGCGCATCCGGATGCCGGGGCTCGGCGGTCAGATGGTGCAGAAGCTGGGCGCCACCGCCGTGCTGCTGCCGGGCGGCGAGATTTTCGCCGCGCTGCAGTCGGGCGCGGTGGACGCGGCCGAGTTCATCGGCCCGGTCAACGACCTGCCGATGGGCTTCCATCAGGTGGCGAAGTTCAGCTACGGCCCCGGCGTGCAGGAGCCCGGCGGCACCGTCCAGCTCATGCTGAACAAGGCCAAGTTCCTCGAACTGCCTGCCGACCTGCAAGAGATCATCCGCGCCGCCTGCCACGCCGGCCACGAGGACATGAAGGTCGAATACGACCTGCTCTCGGGGCGCGTGATCGAGACGCTGCGGGTCGAGCACGGGGTCGAGTTCCGCCGCCTGAGCCGCGAGATCCTGATCGCGCTGGGCACCGCCGCGGGCGAGGTGATCCAGGAGAGCTACGACGGCGGCGACGAACTGACCCGCCGCATCTGGGACAGCTACCTCGCCTCGCGCGCCAACACCACGCGCTTCCTGCGGTTCAACGAGCAGGCATTCCTCAACGCCCGCACACTGGAATTCCCCTTCCCCGGCCCGCAGACCACCTGAACCCCCTGCCCCGCCCGGACCGTTCGGGCGGGGCGCGCCGGCCATCGCCGATACGGTGGTCGACACTATCCGCGCTCAGGCATCTGGCGGGTGCAAATCCCGGCCACCTGGCGTGCTGTGCCCCCTGATGCTCATCCGGCCGAGACAGGAGTCCTCTGTTGAACGTGGCGCGGTTGCGCGGGCGGAGCGATGGGCGATCTGCGCAGATGCCGAACGCACTCGGGTCGAACCCGTGACGCCGTCTGTCAATGGTGGCGCGCTCTCACCCGCTGAGTATGGGGCTGGGTCAAGCCCCGCTTCTTCGCCTCGGCCTGCTTCAAGCTGCAACATCAAAGAGCAAGCTGAGACAGTTGCGAGCCCCCGCAACCAGAATTCCACGCGTTATCAGATGCTTGAACGCCGCCCTCCCGGGCGGCGTGCGCGTTTCCAACACCCTTGTCGACACTGTGTCAACAAAACCCCGACGCCCCGTGTCAATGAATGGCGTCCGACTTATGGGCGCGCGACGGGCAAGTAGAGGAAGCGGAACTCCCCGAACGGGCCGTCGATGCGGGAATAGTGGGCCCACGTCATCCGGTATTGGCCCTTCAACTTGATCGCGGCTTCCCGGCTCCGCTTCGTGCCGGCGCCGGTGTGCGCCGCCCGGTTCAGAGCGCCGGTGACGACACGCCCCTCCCGCAGCGCGAAGGCGGCATCGCATGTGCTCATGCCCCGAGGCCCGCGCCAGTATGCCGGATCGTTGGTGCGGGCCAGAACGGCGGCGGATGCCGTGGGGCGCGCTTCCAGAAACTGCTCCATGCGCCAGACGTCCGTCAGGACATCATAGCGCCGAACATCCTGAGCGCCCTGCGGCTTCGGCGCAAACAGCTCGCCGCAGACTTCGTATTCGACGCCTTGGCAAAGATACGTCAGTTCCAGCGCTATCGCCTGATCGCCGGTCCTGATCAGGATGTCACTGGCCGCATTGCTCGGGCGCTCTCGCGGGTATTCCACCCTCGTTTTCCGGCCGCAGGGTTGCCAGGGAACTGACGGCCCTGATCGACCGGCGTGGCAGGCCCGGCGTGATCGTCTCGGGCGATGGAACCGAGTTCACCTCGAACGCGATCCTGGAATGGGCGGAGAAGATGAAGGTGACGTGGCACTACCTCGCCCCTGGCAAGCCCATGCAGAATGGGAAATGCGAGGCGTTCAACGGCCGGATGCGGGATGAACTCCTGAACGAGACACTGGTCTTCGGCATCGCCCATGCCCGCGATGCTGTCGCTGCATGGACCCACACCTACAACACCGAACGGCCCAAGGCGGCACGCGGATACCAGGCCCCGGCGGTCTTTGCCGCCAAACTCACCGCACGGGGCGATCAGCTTCGCACACCTGAAACGCTCCGCAGATCGCCCATCGTTCCGTCGGCGCGACCGCGCCACGTTCAACAGAGCACTCTGATCTCGGCCGGATGAGCCTCGGGGGGCACAGTATCGGCTCTTTCGCGGTTGGGCAGACCCGACATCACGGCGAGGACACGTCCGGGGGGCAGGTCAGGCTCGGGTCAAGATGCGAAAAGGGGCCCCGGATCGGTCCGGGGCCCCTTGTCTGCGGTCAGCAGAGCGTCATCAGTGGGCGAGGCTGCGGTCCCAGTCCGTGCGCTTGGGCAGCGTCTCGAACGTGTGTTCGGGCGGGGGCGAGGGCAGGGTCCATTCCAGCGTGTCGGCGTGCTCGTTCCAGTAATTGTTCTGGGTCACGCGGCGGCCATAAAGCAGCGTGTACGCGATCACCCCGATGAAGAACAGGAACGACGCGAAGGACAGGAAGGCGCCGATCGAGCTGATGTAGTTCCACAGCGTGAAGGCTTCCGGGTAGTCCACATAGCGCCGCGGCATCCCCTGCCGGCCCAGGAAGTGCTGGGGGAAGAAGGTCAGGTTGGCGCCGATGAACATGGTCCAGAAGTGCACCTTGCCGGCCCATTCCGGGTACTGCCGGCCCGACATCTTGCCGATCCAGTAGTAGATGCCGGCGAACAGCGCGAAGACCGCCCCCAGCGACATCACGTAGTGGAAGTGAGCCACGACGTAATAGGTGTCGTGATAGACCCGGTCGACGGGCGCCTGGCTCAGCACGATGCCGGTGACGCCGCCCACGGTGAACAGGAACAGGAACCCGAAGGCCCAGAGCATCGGGGTCTCGAAGCTGACCGAGCCCTTCCACATGGTGGCGATCCACGAGAAGATCTTGATGCCGGTGGGCACCGCGATCGTCATCGTCGCCAGCATGAAGTAGCTCTGCTGGGTCAGCGACATGCCGACCGTGTACATGTGGTGCGCCCAGACCACGAAGCCCAGCGCCGCGATGGCGATCATCGCCCAGACCATCGGCAGATAGCCGAACACCGGCTTGCGCGAGAAGGTGGCGATGACGTGGGAGATGATCCCGAAGCCCGGCACGATAATGATATAGACCTCGGGGTGCCCGAAGAACCACAGGATGTGCTGGTAGAGGATCGGATCACCGCCGCCCGCCGGATCGAAGAAGGTGGTCCCGAAATTGCGGTCGGTCAGCAGCATGGTGATCGCGCCCGCCAGCACCGGCAGCGCCAGCAGGATCATCCAGGCGGTGATGAAGATCGACCAGGCGAAGAGCGGCACCTTGAACAGCGTCATGCCCGGCGCACGCATGTTCAGGAAGGTGGTGATGATGTTGATCGCCCCCAGGATCGACGAGGCCCCCGACAGGTGCACCGCGAAGATCGCGAAGTCCATCGCATAGCCGGCTTCGGCTGTGGTCGAGAGCGGCGGGTAGAGGACCCAGCCCACGCCGGTGCCCGATCCCATCGCCCCGCCGCCGCCCGGCGCGAAGAGCGAGCAGACCGCCATCGACGAGCCCGCGACAAAGAGCCAGTAGGACAGGTTGTTCAGCCGCGGGAAGGCCATGTCGGGCGCGCCGATGTGCAGCGGCATGAAGTAGTTGCCGAAGCCGCCGAACAGCGCCGGGATGACCACGAAGAACATCATCAGCACGCCATGCGCGGTGACCAGCACGTTCCAAAGGTGCCCGTTGGGCGCATCGCACTCGGCCCCGCCCGAGATCAGCCGCGCGCCCTCGGCGCACATGTACTGGACCCCGGGCTCCATCAGCTCCAGCCGCATGTAGACCGTGAAGGCGACGGCGACGAAGCCGACGATCCCCGAGGTCACGAGATAGAGGATCCCGATATCCTTGTGGTTGGTGGACATGAACCAGCGGGTGAAGAACCCGCGGGTGTCCTCGTGTCCGTGCGCGGCTGCGTTGGCCATGCGTCGCTCCGTTCCCTTCGTTTTCATTGGCTACGGGCCGGCCTGCGGCGGCCCGTCGCATGGGACGGTCATACCGGTCCGTCAAGGGCTGGGCAACGCCCCGAATGTCGCATGCGGCGGGAATCTTGGTCGCGGCTCAGGGTCCGTCCGGGTCGGGCCAGGACGACGGCGCGGCCAGCCGGATCAGCCCCGACTGGCTGCGGGTGCCGGTCTTGTCGAAGACGCGTTGCAGATGGGTGCGTGCTGTTGTCATGCCAATGCCG
>CAZOZD010000142.1:0-363 GCA_964584195.1 uncultured Burkholderiales bacterium | reverse complement strand
CGAGGCGGTCACGGTCGCCGTCCGCCGCCAGTAGCGTCCCCGCCGGCTCGAGGGCGAGCTTGTACGGGATCGCGATGTCGACGGGCGTGGGACGCACCGCGAGCCGGCCGAGCGCATAGGCGGCCGCGCGCAGGCTCTCGCCCGCCACGATCCGCCCGGCGACGGCCGCCTCGCGCGGGGTCAGGCCGTAGCGCGCGGCCAGCGTCTGGCGCGGCAGGTGGCGGGTGCCGTCCTTGAGGATCGCCAGTGTCAGCGGTTCGGCCAGCAGGAACGGCGTGTCGGCCCCGCACCAAGGCGCCACTCGCGCCGCAACCCCTCCGCCGCCACCAGTTCGCTGCCCACCGGCGGAGGCAGGCTGGGCAA
>CAZOZD010000141.1:4480-6041 GCA_964584195.1 uncultured Burkholderiales bacterium | reverse complement strand
CCCATAGCTCGGCGAAGCGCTGGTTGTAGCCGCGTACCCCGCCATCGAGATCGGTGACCAGGATGCCGTCGGCGGTCGATTCGAGGGTGGCGCGCAACTCGGCGATCAGCTTTTCAAGTTCGCTCTCCACCCGCCGCTGCTCGCTCTGGTCGATCAGTGCGACGAGATAGACTGCATGACCCGGCGCCAGCTCCACCCGGCCGACACGGCGGTCGACATGCACCGTGGTGCCATCCTGGCGGCGCAGCAGGGTCTCGGAATGGATCCGGTCGGCCAGCCCGGCGGCGACATCCTCCCAGAAGAACAGGTCTTCCGGTGTGGCGGCGAGCTCGATCACCGGCCGTCCGGCGAGCGATCCGGCAGGCACGGCGAGCATGCGTTCGGCGGCCGAGTTGGCGGCGATCAGGCGCAGGTCGATGGGGTCGACGACCCACACCGCTTCGAGCAGTCCTTCGATCAGGGGAGGGGCTTCGGCCGGGTTCATGTCGCTTCGCTCCCCGGGGTGCCGGATTCGTCCTCGCGACCGCGTTCGAAGAAGTAGCACAGGCGCTTGCGTGGCGACAGGTAGTCATAGGCTGCGCGTGGCAGTTGCAGGGGCTTGAGGCTGCGGCGGATGCCGAGCACGGGCACCTGTTCGAGGTCGAGCACCAGGGCCTCGCCCGGCGGCACGCCGGGGTCGTGGACGATAATGCGGGGGCGTAGTGGCCGGCTGGAGTTGACCGAGACCACCATGGCGAAGCGTGCATCGCTCAGCTCGATCACCGAGCCGGGCGGATACACCCCCATCATGCGGATGAATGTGGCCAGGGTCACCCTGTCGAACTGGCTGCGGCTCTGGGCGTAGATCAACGACATCGCCTCGTGCGGGGTGATGGCCAGGGCCGGGTTGGCGGGGTTGCATAGATTGTCGTAATGATTGGCCAGGGCCACCACCCGGGCCGCCGGGGTGATCTGTTCGGCCGGGATACGGAGCGGATAGCCACTGCCGTCGGCGAGTTCGTGATGCTGGCCGATGATCAGCTGGACCGCCTTGGCGAGCTGCATCCGGCGCGCCAGGTTGACACCATGGCTTACATGCTCGCGGTACAGCTGGCGCTCGGCGCTGGAAAAGCGGTCATCGCTCCAGCGCAGGCGGTCGGGCAGGTCGAGTTTGCCGATGTCGTGCAGCAGGGCGCCGAGGCCGAGCGTGCGCAGGGTATCGGCGTCGAAGCCAAGGGTCTGGCCGAGCAGCATGGACAGGATGGTGACGTTGACGGCATGCAGCGAGGTCTTTTCGCCGGCCTTTTCGGACAGCAGGCGGACGTAGCTCTCGTCGCCGCCCTGCAACTGGCCGAGCAGCCCGTCGATCATGGCCTCGCTGCGGCGGGCCGCCTCGGCCGGGCGGGCGTGCGCCATCTCCAGGGCCTGGCGATAGGTCTGTGTGGCCTCGGTGAAGCGGTTCTCGCATTCCTGCAGGTGGGCACGCTGCGCTGCCAGCAGGGCCCGGCGTTGTTCCGCATCGGTTCGCGCCTCCGGTTCCTTCGGGTCCGCGCTGGCCGGCGCGGACCCGGCGGCCGCCTCC
>CAZOZD010000141.1:0-4470 GCA_964584195.1 uncultured Burkholderiales bacterium | reverse complement strand
GGGGTTCTTCTTCCCGGTGCTGGCCGCGAACATCCCGGCGGCCGCCTCCTCGGGTTCCGCGTCGGCGGGGGGGAGGAGATCGATCTGGCTCAGCTCGGGCGAATAGCGGATTCGATCCAGCCCCAGGCGGCGGATGGTCTCGATCTGTTCGGTCGATGTGATGCGGAAGTTGTTGAGCGTGAAAGGGTGACCCAGCCAGCCCACGTCCAGATAGATGTAATGCCCGATCGCCAGGTGGCTCACGTCGATGAATTGTGCTTCCTTGTCGCTCATGAAGCCGGCTTTCGGGGCGGAAATGGCGGGGTTGGAGGGAGAATGCGTGTCAGTTTGGCAGTGCGCGCGGCGCGGAGTCAATCCTGCGGCGGGGTGAGGTGCATGGCGCAAGGGCTCAATCGATGCACCATTTTCCAAGTATAGTTGCCACCTCATTTCCCAGCCGCCACCCCCGCCATGGAACGACCCACCCAGCCCAGCGAGATCGCCCGCGAGGCGATCCGGAAACTGGCCAGCCGCAAGATGCCGCCGACGCCGGAAAATTTCCGCCGCATGTATGCCGAGGTACAGGGCAAGGAGATCGACCGTCCGGCCTGGCCGGAGGCCATCAAGTCCCTGCTGGCGCAGTGGGAGGCCTACCAGAGCGGGCTGACCCAGTCCAGGAAACGCGAGATGCTGGAACGGGTGCTGATCAATTTCGGCAATGATGCGGAACAGCTGGCCGAAAAGCTGTCCGGTCTGGCCCGCTCCTGGCGTGATGCAGGAGCGTCCGGGGCAGTGGTGGATGGCGAATTGCCGGCCGATGGCGGGGCCGCCCCGCTGGCGAAACCGCCCGCGCCGGCCCGCGCCGAAGCGCCGACCGCTGCCGGGGTCGGGCGCGCCATCGGTCAGGCCCTGGTGACCTGCCTTGAAGAGCTGGCCGCTGCCGGAGCCGAGCGCTGGCCCGATCTCGCCCGCCGCGCCACCGCTCTGGGAAAGGTCATCGTCGCCCGGGAGCATCGCCTGGAAGAGGTCGACGTCGCCACCCTGGCGGCGATCTGGCGCGAATGGCTGGTGCGGGCCGAGGACGACCAGACCTATGTCGATGCCCTGAAGCGCCTGCTCGCCCTGCTGTTCGACAACCTGGGCGAACTGGTGGCGGACGAGGCCTGGATCGCCGGCCAGCTTGCCACCCTGCGCGCGGTGCTGGCCGGTGATCTCAACGCGCATGCACTGTTCGAGGCCGAAGCCAGCCTCAAGGACGTGGTGGCGCGGCAGAAGGCGCTCAAGGGCAGCCTGATCGAGGCGCGCGAGAAGCTCAAGGCACTGATCTCGACCTTCGTCAACCGGGTCGGCGAGCTGTCCGACAGCACCGGCGACTTCCATCTGCGCATCGAGGAGTATTCGCAACGGGTGGCACATGCCGAGGACATCGGCGAACTGGCCGAGGTGATCGACGGGCTGTCCGCCGACATGCTGCGCATGCGCGATGACATGCGCCAGACCCACGCCGAGCTGGTCGAGGCGCGCAGCCACGTCGAGGCGGCGGATGCACGCATCCATGCACTGGAACGGGAACTGGAGGAGGTGTCCAGCCTGGTGCGCGAGGACCAGCTCACCGGCGCGCTCAACCGGCGCGGCATGGACGAGGCATTCGCGCGCGAGGAGGCACGCGCCGAACGGATGACGGCCCCGCTCGCCCTGGGCTTGCTCGACATCGACCATTTCAAGCGCCTGAACGATAGCCTCGGCCATCTTGCCGGCGACCAGGCCCTGGTCCACCTCGCCCGCGTCGTGCGGCGCATGCTGCGCCCCACCGACACCCTGGCCCGCTATGGCGGCGAGGAATTCCTGATTTTGTTCCCCAACACCGACCTGGACGAGGCGCAGCATGCCATGCAACGCATCCAGCGCGAGCTGACCCGGGAGATCTTCATGCACGACAACCAGCGCGTGCTCATCACATTCAGCGCCGGCGTGGCGCAGCGGCTGGCGGGCGAAACGCGCGAGGCGCTGATCGCCCGCGCCGACGCCGCCATGTACCGCGCCAAGTCCTCCGGCCGCAATCGGGTCGAACGCGCGGACTGAAGCGGCAAGCCGCCGGCAAGAATTGCCGGTGCCCTGGCTTGTTCACATGAAGAACTGCCGTGGAACACCCCTCCCCCACAGGGGGAGGGTGGGGTGGGGTTTGGTCTTCGGCCACCTTTTGCGCGGTCGCATCGAGCAGGATGCGTCTTTGCCGCACCCCCCATCCCGACCTTCCCCCAGCGGGGGAAGGGGGCGATGCAGCGTGTGCCTGGGTTTTTTCCGGCCTCTCCACATGGAATAGGCCGACGCGAAGCGCGAGGGACAGGGTCTAAGAGGTCTCTGACTCCTGCTGGCATGCCGATTGCTTCTTTCTCGCCAAAGGAGCTCGCCATGTTGACCAGCAAGATCGATCAGGAATTCGCGTTTGTGCAGACAGCCATGAACCTGCGCACCCGGCGCCAGGAAATCATTGCCGCCAATATCGCCAATGCCGATACCCCCAATTACAAGGCGCGTGACCTCGATTTCGCTGCTGCGCTGCGGGCTGCCATGGGGGGTGGCGCGGGCGGGCCGGTCAAGCTGGCACGCACTGCGTCCGGTCATCTCGACGGCACGCGCAGCGAGCTGGTGGGCGGTGCCATCAAGTATCGTGCCGCGGTGCAGCCCAGCATCGATGGCAACACGGTCGACCTGAACGTCGAGCGGGCCCAGTTCGCCGAGAACTCCGTGCATTTCCAGTTCCTGCTGGAGCGCGCCGGCAGCCAGATCCGCAGTCTGTCCAAGGCGCTCGAAAGCCGCTGACAAGCGGCGTCCGTTGATGGAGGCTTGATATGTTCAGCGTATTCCAGATCGCCGGTTCCGCGCTCACCGCGCAGTCGATGCGGCTCAATGCGGTCGCCAGCAACCTGGCCAATGCCGATTCGGCGCACACCTCCGCGGGCGAGGGTTACAAGGCCAAGCAGGTGGTTTTCCAGGCCGCGCCGGTGGCTGGCTCGACGCCCTGGGCCCCGGGGGTGCGCATGACCCGGGTGATTGACGACGACGCGGCGCCTCGCCTGGTTTACGACCCACGCCATCCGCTTGCCGACGATAAGGGCTATGTCGCCTATCCGAACGTCGATCCGGTCGAGGAGATGGTCAACATGATCTCCGCGTCGCGTTCATACCAGACCAATGCCGAGGTCATGTCCACCGTCAAGGACCTCATGCAGCGCACCGTGGCGTTGATGCAGAACTGAGGATTGAATCATGTCGATTGCTGTCACCCGCAATGAAGCCCTGGTCAATAGCTTCAATCCTGCTGCCCAGGCTGCAAAGCCGGGGGGGGTCCAGGAGATCCAGGATCGCTTCCTCAAGCTGCTGGTTACCCAGCTGCAAAACCAGGACCCGATGAACCCCATGGAAAACGCCGAGCTCACCTCGCAGCTGGCGCAGATGTCCACGGTGGAGGGGGTGAATAACCTCAACAAGGCGATGGGCGAGCTGGTCGAGAGCTATCGCGCCAGCCAGAGCGTGATGGCGACTGCATTCCTTGATCGTGCCGTACTGGCCGAGGGCGATCGTCTGCGTCTGGCGGATGGACGTGCCGGCGGCGGTGTCGCGCTCGACGCGCCGGCCGACCGGGTGACTGTGGAGATCGTCGATGACGTCGGTCAGGTGGTACGCAATTTTGAACTGGGACGCCAGGATGCGGGAGTGGCCACCTTCGCCTGGGATGGCAAGAACAACGCCGGGCAACCGGTCGCTGAGGGGGTGTACATGCTGCGTGCCCGCGCTGAGCTGGCTGGCCAGTCGGTTCCGGTCACGCCGCTCAGTCTGCGCCAGGTGATGAGTGTGTCCTTTGCCGGCGACGGGGTGTCGCTGGAAACCGATCTGGGTACGCTGACCACGCAACAGGTCAGGCGGGTTTACTGAGCGTTCCCGAAGGAACGCTTGCAAGCATTGAACGGAGACTGACATGGGTTTTCAACAGGGTTTGAGCGGGCTGTCCTCGGCGGCCAAGAATCTGGACGTGATCGGCAACAACATTGCCAACGTATCCACGGTTGGCTTCAAGTCCAGCCGTACAGAATTCGCTGATGTATATGCATCGGCCTTTGGCGGCGCCGGCAACCTGCAACCGGGCCTGGGCACCAAGGTTGCCAACATCTCGCAACAGTTCAACCAGGGCGGGGTGACGGTGACCAGCAACCCGCTCGACGTGGCAATCAGTGGTGGCGGCTTCTTCCGTCTCCAGGACGCCAGTGGTGTGTCATACACCCGCAATGGCCAGTTCAAGATGGACAGGGATGGTTATATCGTCAGCACTGATGGCAAGCATTTGACTGGATATACAGAACTACAACTGAACAATAATCTTGAGGTGGTAAGCGCAACCAATCTCAATCGTTTGCGGATCAATCTTGATGACATCAATGCTACGGCGACAAGCTCGGTTTCGTTTGTGATGAACCTGAATGCTGGAGAAAT
>CAZOZD010000140.1:0-6043 GCA_964584195.1 uncultured Burkholderiales bacterium | reverse complement strand
ACTTGCACCGCCTACTCCTTGCCGGTCTTTACCGGCGCACACCTAAATGCCGCAGCTGGAACGCGCGCTTCGCGCACGTTCACCCTCACCCGCCGCTTCGCGTCGGCCTCTCCCATTGGGAGAGGCGAAAATCAACCCTCTCCCAATGGGAGTACCCCATGCGGGGCATAAAAGGGTAGGGTGAGGGTGCCAGGCGGAGCCTGGCTTGGGTTTCCGCCATGCTTTGCGTTTCAACTGAGTTTTTTAGGGTCAATGCACCCGTCGCGCCTGTCCGGGGACCAGGCCCACGAGATCACCGATGCGCAAGCCGAGCGTGTCAGCGGCTGAGCCCCGGTTGACCGCGATTTCCACCAGCCCGGAGCTGTTGACGTACCAGAAGGACTGGCCCTTGGAGACCTCTGCAAATGTGCCCGCATGGCTCAGCGCTTTGCCGGCCACTTGAAGCTGCGTGTGGCGGTCCACGCCATTGCCACGCAGCCCCGTCCAGGCATTGCCGTAATGATCGATATAGATGACGCGGGCCAGATCGTTCGCGTCAAACATGACCCGCGGGGCATCGATGGCGCTCAGCCCATCCGGCATGCGTTCGCCATTGGCCAGACGGGCAGCAATGGGGGCGAAGATGTCGCGCCCATGAAAGGTGTTCGAACAGGCGGACGGCCGCCATTCGATGCGCCAGCCGCGCACACTGCAAGCGCGTTGCATGCACACACTGAACAGGCCGTTATCCGGCCCGACAAAAAGATGCGCGTCGGCTTCGATCACCAGCGCATCGCGCTCGGTACCCACGCCGGGATCGACCACGCCGATGAATACCGTGCCCGGAGGAAACCCATCCGACAGGGCGCTCAACAGGTGCGCCCCTGCATGGGCATTGAATGCTGGAACCTCGTGCAGCAGATCAATCACCGGGATTGCCGGGCTGGCCTGCGCCAGCACTGCCTTGAGCTGGCCGACATAGGGGTCATGCAGGCCAAAATCGGTGAACAGGGCGATCATGCAGGGGCTCTCCCGTCCAGACAATCCACGTGGCCGCGCCATGAAAAAGCAAAAGGCCGGCATTGGCCGGCCCATGCAGCGATTCTCGCTGGCTTACTCTGCCTGCGTGGCCTCTTCGCCAGCCGGACGATCCACCAGTTCGACCAGGGCCATGGGGGCATTGTCGCCGACGCGGAAGCCATACTTCAGAATGCGGACATAGCCACCCGGACGATTCATGAAGCGCGGCCCAAGGTCATCAAACAGCTTGCCGACGATGGCACGGTCGCGGGTCCGGTCGAAGGCCAGGCGACGGTTGGACAGGCTCGGCTTCTTGCCCAGGGTGATCAGGGGCTCGACGACACGGCGCAGTTCCTTGGCCTTCGGCAGGGTGGTGGTGATCACCTCATGCTCGAGCAGGGCATTGGACAAGTTGCGCAACAGGGCCTGACGATGACTGCTGGTGCGATTGAGTTTGCGGTTGGAATTACGGTAACGCATTTTTCACATACCTCGATTCGTTCAGGGCTTTTCCAGACCGGCAGGCGGCCAGTTGTCCAGCTTCATGCCCAGGGTGAGGCCGCGCGCGGCGAGCACTTCCTTGATCTCGCCCAGCGATTTGCGGCCGAGGTTGGGGGTCTTGAGCAGTTCAGTCTCGGTGCGGTGGATGAGGTCACCGATGTAATAGATGTTTTCGGCCTTGAGGCAGTTCGCGGAGCGGACGGTCAATTCAAGCTCGTCGACCGGACGCATGAGGATCGGATCGATCTGCGGCCCGAGTGTCTTGGGCGATTCACTCGGCAAGGTGACGCTCTTCAGATCGGCGAACGGCGCCAGTTGCTCGATCAGCAGCCGCGCGGCGGCGCGCACGGCTTCCTCGGGCTCGATGACGCCATTGGTCTCGATTTCGAGAACGAGCTTATCAAGATCGGTACGCTGCTCGACCCGGGCACTGTCGACACTGAAGCTGACCTTGGTGACCGGGCTGAACAGGGCATCCATCTGGATCGACCCGACGCTGCGCGTTTCATCGTCCTGGCGACGCACGCTGGCCGGGACATAGCCACGTCCACCCTCGACCTTGATCTCCATGTCAAGCTTGCCACCTTCGGTCAGGTGGGCGATGACATGGTCCGGATTGAGGATCTCGACATCGTGCCCGGCCTGGATGTCGGCCGCGGTGACCACGCCCGCGCCGGCCTTGCTGACCTGCAGCAAGGCATCGGAACGGTTGTTGAGCTTGATCGACAGCCCCTTCAGGTTGAGCAGGATGTCGACTACATCTTCCTGCACCCCGTCGATGGCGGAATATTCATGCACCACACCGGCAATCCTGACCTCGGTCGGGGCATAGCCCTGCATCGAGGAAAGCAGGATGCGGCGCAATGCGTTGCCCAGGGTATGGCCATAACCGCGCTCGAAAGGTTCAAGCACGATGCGCGCCTGGCGCGGGGAAATGCTGTTCACCTCGACGATGCGCGGCTTCAGCAGATCACCGGAATTTGACATGGTGCGTATCCTTCAGACAGGCCGGATTACTTGGAGTACAACTCGATCACGAGGGATTCGTTGATCGTGGGCGGCAACTCGGAACGCTGCGGGCGCGCCTTGTAGGTACCCTGCAGGTTCTTCACGTCGACCGCGACCCACTCCGGGAAACCGCGGTTTTCGGCCGCTTCGGCGGCGCCCTTGACCCGCAGATGGTTCTTGGCATGGGCGGCCACCTCGACCACGTCACCCGGCTTGACCTGGTAGGACGGGATGTTGACGCGCTTGCCGTTGACCAGGATGCCGTTGTGGCGCACCACCTGGCGCGCCTCGGTGCGCGAGGCACCGAAGCCCATGCGGTAGGCGACGCTGTCGAGACGGCTTTCCAGCATCTGCAGCAGGTTCTCGCCTGTCACGCCCTTCTTCTGGCTGGCGGCCTTGTAGGTCAGGCGGAACTGCTTTTCGAGCACGCCGTAGATCTTGCGGATCTTCTGCTTTTCGCGCAGGTGCACGCCATAGTCGGAGAGACGGGCCTGGCGCGCGCCATGCTGGCCGGGCGCCTGGTTACGACGCTCGACGGAGCACTTGTCGGTAAAGCACTTTTCGCCCTTGAGGAACAGCTTCTCCCCTTCGCGGCGGCACTGACGGCATTTCGGATCGGTATTGCGGGCCATTCTGGACTCCCCTGATCAAACGCGACGCTTCTTCGGCGAACGGCAGCCGTTGTGCGGCATGGGCGTCACGTCGGAGATGCTGGTGATCTTGAACCCCAGTGCATTGAGGGCGCGCACGGTGGACTCACGTCCAGGGCCGGGGCCCTTGATGCGCACCTCAATGTTCTTGACACCGTATTCAAGGGCCTGCTTGCCGGCGTTCTCGGCGGCCACCTGGGCGGCGAACGGGGTGCTTTTGCGCGAACCCTTGAAGCCTGCGGCGCCCGCGGTGAACCAGGACAGGGCATTCCCCTGGCGGTCCGTGATCGTCACGATGGTGTTGTTGAACGACGCATGAATGTGGGCGACCGCGTCGGCCACACTCTTCTTCACTTTCTTCCGCACGCGCGCGGTGGTTGCCTTGGCCATATTCTCTACCTAGCTCTTACTTTTTGACTTGCATCTGCTTGCGCGGACCCTTGCGGGTGCGGGCATTGGTGCGGGTACGCTGGCCGCGCACCGGCAGTCCACGCCGATGGCGCACGCCGCGATAGCAGCCGAGGTCCATCAAACGCTTGATGTTCATGGTCACTTCCCGACGCAGGTCACCTTCGACCACGAACTTGGCGACGCCATCGCGAAGTTTCTCGACCAACTCTTCGCTCAGGTCCTTGATCTTGGTGCTCGGATTCACGCCGGCCTGCTCGCAAATGAGCTTGGCACGCGTGCGTCCGATGCCGTAGATCGCGGTCAACGCAATCTCGGCATGCTTGTGATTGGGGATGTTCACCCCCGCAATCCGGGCCATGAATTACTCCGTGCAGACGAAAACTGTAAATTATATTGACTATGCCGCCTTGATGGCAAGCATTAAATCAACCCTGACGCTGCTTGTGGCGTGCCTCACTGCAGATGACACGCACAACACCGTTTCGCTTGATGATCTTGCACTTGCGGCAGATCTTCTTCACCGAGGCCTGAACACGCATGTTCGCTCCTTTCGTAAATTATTTGGCGCGGTAGGTGATACGCGCCCGGCTCAAATCATAGGGGGTCAGCTCGACCGTGACCTTGTCGCCCGGCAGGATGCGGATGTAATGCATGCGCATCTTGCCGGAGATGTGCGACAGCACCACATGCCCATTCTCCAGCTTGACCTTGAAGGTCGCGTTCGGCAGGGTTTCGAGCACTTCGCCCTGCATCTGGATGACGTCTTCTTTCGCCATCTTGTCCTTACCTGGCCAGGAAATTCCCGCCCTTGAAGTTGGCCTTCTTGAGCAGACTTTCGTATTGGTGGGTCATGATGTAGGCCTGAACCTGCGCCATGAAATCCATGGTCACGATCACGATGATCAGCAGCGAGGTGCCACCAAAGTAGAACGGCACGTTCCACTTGACGATGAGGAACTCCGGCAGCAGACAAACCAGGGTGATGTAGATCGCCCCGACAAATGTGAGCCGCGTCATGATCTTGTCAATGTAGCGTGCGGTCTGCTCGCCGGGCCGGATGCCGGGAACAAACGCACCGCTCTTCTTCAGGTTATCCGCAGTCTCTTTTGGATTGAACACCAGGGCGGTATAGAAGAAACAGAAAAACACGATGGCCATGGCATAAAGCAAGACATACAGGGGCTGCCCCGGCGACAATGCGGCGCCGATGTCGCGCAGCCAGACCATGTTCTCGTGCGCGCCGAACCAACCCGCCAGGGTGGCCGGGAAGAGGATGATCGAGGAGGCGAAAATGGGCGGGATCACACCGGCCATGTTGAGCTTCAGGGGCAGATGCGAGGACTGCCCGCCATACACCTTGTTACCCACCTGCCGCTTGGCGTAATTCACCAGAATCTTGCGCTGGCCGCGTTCGACGAACACAACCAGAGCCGTCACCAGCAGCGCACCGACGAACAGCATCAGCACGAGGGGGATGGAGAACGCACCGGTCCGGGTGAGTTCGAGCGTGCCGCCGATGGCGGAAGGCAGGCCCGCGACGATGCCGGCAAAGATGATGATGGAGATGCCGTTGCCGATACCACGCTCGGTGATCTGCTCGCCCAGCCACATCAGGAACATGGTCCCCGCGACCAGGGTGATGACCGTGGTCAGCCGGAACATCAGACCGGGATCGAGAACCAGTCCGGGCTGACTCTCCAGTGCAATCGAAATACCGATGGCCTGGAAGGTGGCCAGCACAACGGTCCCGTAGCGGGTGTACTGGGTGATCTTGCGCCGTCCGGCCTCGCCTTCCTTCTTGAGCGCCTCAAGGGTGGGCGACACCACCGTCATCAACTGCATGATGATGGAGGCCGAAATGTAAGGCATGATACCCAGGGCAAGCACCGTGAACCGTTCCAGGGCGCCCCCGGAGAACATGTTGAACATGCCCAGGATGCCACCCTGCTGGCTGCGGAACAGATCGGCCAGCACCAGCGGATCGATCCCGGGCACGGGGATGTGCGCACCGATCCGATACACGATCAGCGCGCCAATGAGGAACCAGAGGCGCGCCTTCAGGTCGCCCATCTTTCCGGAGGCACCCATCAGTCCGGCCGCAGTTGCCAAGACGTCTCTCCCTTGCTCAGGCCGACTCGACCACGCTGCCGCCAGCCGCTTCAATGGCGGCGCGGGCTCCCCGGGTCACGCCCAGACCGACGACCTTGATGGCCTTGTCGATCTCTCCGGCGAGGATGATCCGGGCACTGATGGCCAGCTGGGGAACCAGTCCGGCCTGCTTCAGCACGAGGAGATCGACGCCATCCACCGGCAGGCGGGCAAGATCACCCAGCCGCACCTCGGCCTTGAATGCGCGAGTCATGGAGATGAAGCCTCGCTTGGGCAGGCGGCGCTGCAAGGGCATCTGTCCACCCTCGAAGCCAACCTTGTGAAAACCACCGGCACGGGATTTCTGGCCCTTGTGGCCGCGACCA
>CAZOZD010000139.1:0-6134 GCA_964584195.1 uncultured Burkholderiales bacterium | reverse complement strand
AACCACCACATCAGCAGGATGACGGTGAATATGGCGATGAACAGGTGGAAGATGAGGAAGTTGACCGCGGCATTGGCACGTTCGCCGTCGTCACGCGTGACGGTGACTTCGATGCCTTCCGGGATCGCCGCCCGTTTCAGTTCTTCGAGCTTTGCCAGCACCGCACGCGTCACCACCACCGCGTTGCTGCCGGCCTTCTTGGCGATGGCCAGGGTGACCGCGGGCGCCGGTTCGCTGCCGGCCCGCCCCGAGGCGGGGCCGAAGCCGATCCAGGACGCCCGTTCCAGCTCCGCGCCGGCGTCCTCGATCCGGGCGACATCGCCCAGGTATACCGGCCGGCCCTGGTGCACGCCGATGACGATCCGTTCCACTTCGCGCGCCGACTCCAGGAAACCGTCGAAGCGCAGCGGCGCGGCGCGGTTGGCGTGCACCAGTTCGCCGAGCGGCATGGCGACGTTTGCACCGCGCAGCATGCGGTCGAGCTGGTCGAGCGGGATGCCGGCGGCGGCGAGACGGTCCGGGTCGACCCAGATATTGACCGCGCGCGGGCGACCGCCGACCAGCTCGGTGAACGACACGTTCTCGACGTTGCGCAGGTGTTCGAGCAGGCGGCTGGCGACATCGCGCAGGACCTGGTCGTCGTGGCGGTCGGAGCTGAATGTGAGGGTGAGGATGGGCACGTCATCGACGTTGATTGGCCGCACCAGGGGTTGCATCGCGCCGGGCGGGATGCGGTCCCAGTTCTGGGTGAGCTGGTTGTACAGCTTGACCAGGCTGTCCTCCTGGTTTTCACCCACCTTGAACTGGACGGTGACCACGCCGACGTCGTTGGCGGCATAGCCGAAGGTGTGATCGACCCCGGACTGGGCGTGCATCACCGCTTCCAGCGGCTTGACGATCAGGTTGTTGACCTCCTCGGCGGAGGCCCCGGGCTTGGCGACCACGATGCTGGCCGCCGGCACCACGATCTGCGGGTTGTATTCACGCGGCGTCATGAACAGCGCCAGGGCCCCGACCAGGAACAGGGCCAGGATCATCAGCGGCGTGATCTTCGATTCGAGGAACGCACCGGCGAGACGGCCGGCGATGTTGGTTTCGCCCGGGGTGTTGTGCGTGCTCATGCCTCAGCCCTGGATGCGGTTGCCGGTCTGCAGGCGCTCGGCGCCCTCGACCACGATGCGTTCACCGGCCGTGAGCCCGGCCTGGACCTCGACCAGCCCGCCCTCGCGGGTGCCGGTGCGCAGCATGCGGAATTGCGCCACACCGTCGCTGTCGACCACGAACACGCCCTCGATGCCGGCGCGCCGCACCAGGGCGCTGGCCGGGACGCGCAGCCCTTCGCGGGCTTCGAGCGGGAACAGCACCCGGGCGAATGCGCCGCTCATCAGGCCGGGTGTGGCGATGTCCAGGCGCACCATGAATGTGCGGCTGACCGGATCGGCCGCGGGGGCGAGGCGGGCCACCCGGGCCTGGATGCGCTCGGCCTGGCCGTCGACCTCGACTTCGACCGTCTGGCCCAGTTTCAGGCCACGGAAGATGGCCTCGCCGACCTGGGTTTCAACCTGCAGGCGAGCCGGGTTCTCGATCACCAGCACCGGCTGGCCGGGCACGGCCATGTCGCCTGTATGGGCCAGCTTGCGGGTGACGACGCCGGCGATGGGGGCCGGGACCGCCGCGTAGCGCAATTGACCCATCGCCGTGCCCAGCCCGGCACGGGCCTGTTCCACGCGGCTGTTGGCGAGGTCGAGCTGCAATTGCATCTTTTCCAGCTGCTGGCGCGGCACCACTTCCTCCTTGTAGAGCCGCTCGTAACGCTCGAAATCGATACGCGCATCACGCGCGGCATGTTCGGCCTGGCGCAGGGACTGGCGGGTTTGTTCGATCTGGCCCTCGATGTCGATCGGGTCGACGCTGAACAGGCGCTGACCCGCGGCTACACGCTGCCCCTCGACCACGGCGATGTCGCGGATGTGGCCCATCAGGCGCGAGGACACCTCGGCGCGCTCGGCAGCGACCAGGGTGGCGGGGGCGCTGTGTTGGTGCTTGAGCAGGGTGGGGGTGACGGTTTCCACCTGCGCCGTCACGGCGCGCTCCTCGACCGCCGGACTGGCCGGGGGTTCACCGCCACATCCGGCGAGGAACCCGGCCCCCAGAGCGGCGCCGATGAGCATAAGACGCGACCCGATGCGGCCGCCGATACGCATGCTTTGCTTGCTCATGTTCGCGATCCTTACAGTTGCGCCGGGTCGAGCAACCCGGCGGCGCGTTTGATCTCCACGCGACTCAGCGCGCGGGCATGATCGTTTTCGACCTGTTCGGCACGGGCGCGGTCGAGCTGGGCCTGGCTGGCGAGCCGGTCGGCCAGGGTGGCGAGTCCGTTTTCATGCCGGCGCAGGGTGAGACGGTGCGCCTCCTCGGCATCGGCGAGCGCGGCGCGACGGCCTTCGGCTTCGGAGTCGAGGGTGCGCGCCTGGCGCAGGGCCTCGCGCACCTCGAACAGGACAGCGGATTCGGCCTGCTTCAGCTCCGCCTCGACTTCGGCGCGGGCAGCGCGGGCGCGCCCCACCTCGGCGTTGGTCAGACCGCCATCGAACGCATTCCAGGACAGCACCCCGGCCAGTGTGTAGGAGGCGGCGTCCAGGCCGATGCCCTTGTCGTTCCAGTCGTGCCGGGCCATGGCGGCGAGCTGCGGCCGGCGACCGGCGCGGGCCGCCTCCATGGCCGCCCCGGCGGCAGCGATCCGCTCGCGCAGTGCGATCAGGCGGGGATGTTCGGCCTGGGCGCGGGCCAGGAGCTCAGCCTCGTTGATCGTCAGGGCAGTGGCGGCCAGGCCATCGGCCAGCTCCAGTCGATCGAGATGGCCGCGACCGAGTAGCCGGCGCAGGCCGTCCTCGGCCGATTCAAGCCGGTGCCGGGCGCGCAGTACACGCAGGCGGGCTTCCTCCAGATGGGCACGGGCGGAGAGCACGTCGGCACGGGTCACCACACCCTCGCGGTGCAGGTGTTCGCTGGCGCGCAGGGTCTCGCGCGCCGCCCGCTCGGCCTGTTCCGCCACACCCAGATGAGCGCGGGCGCTGTGCACCCCCTGATAGGCGGACGCCACCTGGTGGGTGAGCTCCTGGCGGGCGGCGGCATCGCCCTGGCGCGCGGCACGGGCGAGCGCGCGGGCGCGCTCGGCCTCGGCCTGAATCTGGCCACCGGTGTACAGGGGCAGCTGTAGCTCGACGCGCGGGTTGACGTTGTTGACCGCAGCCGGGCTGTTGAGCACGGCCGGGTTGAAGTCGGCCGCAGTGACCCGCTCCTGGGAGAGCTTCATGCCGAATGCATTGAGCGCATCGTTGCTGCGCGTCACCGTCAGCGACAGTTTCAGGCGCGGCAGGTGGGCGCCCTCGGCACCCGCCAGGGCGCTTTCGGCCTGTTCGATGCGGGCCTGGCCGACGGCAATCATCGGATTGGCGCGCAGCGCCTCGTCCACCGCCTGACGCAGGTCAAGCGGCTGCGCGACCGCTCCGGCGCTCACGCACAGGCCGGTCAGGGCCAAGGATAGACAGGTAAGGCGGGTGTTCATTGAATGCATGATCGGACCCGTATATTAGACATGGCTAATATATTGCATCAGCGATTTTTATTCAATCATAAATTGTTGTTGAAGTCCTCGTCGTGTCAGCGTTCGCGCAGGCGCCGCTCGATGTGTGCGCGCAGGTCGGGCGGCAGGTTGGCGGCCCGCAGGGCGCGCTGCCAGGCCTCGTCGGGCGGGCGACCGATGGATTCAAGGGCCATGCCGAGACCGGCCCACCAGCGTCCTTCCTCCGGGCGCAAGGCCAGGGCCTGGCGATAGGCGGCGCTGGCCGCCTCGGCCTGGCCCTGGCCGTGCAGCAGGGCAGCGAGCAGCCCATGGTATTCGGCGTCCGTTTCAGCGCCCCCGGCATGCGCGCGCAGGGTGGCCAGGGCGGCGGCGTCGGACTGGAATTCGGCTTGCAGGCGGGCGAGCTGGAGGATGGCCAGACGCTGGCCGGGGCTGGATTCGACCACCTCGCGCAATGCCCGGATGGCCTCGTCCGGCCGTTGCTGTTCGAGCAGCAGGCGCACCAGGACCTGCCAGGCCGGCGCAAACCCGGGTGTCTGCGCGGCGAGGATGCGCAGGCCGTCGATGGCCTCGCGCACCCGGCCCTGGTGCATGTGCTGCAGGGCCTCGCGGTAGGCCGGCTCGGGGCCGGGTTCGCTGGCACGGCTGGGCTGCGGCGCGCTCAAGCGGGTGCTGGGGCGCAGGGCCGGACGCTCACCGCCTGAATCGCGGGGCGCGACGGCGGCCGTCACCGGCGCGACGGGCTCAATGGTACGGACTGGCGCGGCTGAGGGCACACCCTCCGCGGCCGGAAGGGGGCCGGGTTCGGGCGGGGACCCGGGCTGTGACTGGGGCTCCGGGAGGGCTTCCGGCGCCACGACGAGCGGAACCGGCAGGTTCGGCACGGCTTGCGGTGTACGCTTGTCGGGCAGGCTGATGAGGACCGCCATGGCCAAGGCGGACAGGGACAGCAGGATGATCCAGCGCCGCCGCCGGGCCGGGTCGCCGGCGGGCGAAACGGGCTTGGGGAGGTCGGCGGGTCCGGCCATGCCTTGGCGTTGGTCGAGATCGCGCAGCATCTGGTTGATCAGGCTCATGACAGTCCTTTCAGAACACCCACCACGGCAGGCGGGCCTCTTCCGAGTCGCGCACCGCAGCGCGCACATGGCGGCGGCGCACTTCGTGCCCTCCCTCGCCATAGGTGGCGAGCAGGGCCTTGTGGGCGAGGATGTTGATCAGGCGGGGGGTGCCGCCACTGGCGTGGCGGATCAGGCGGGTGCTGGCGGGGGCGAACAGCGGCTCCCCCTGGTAGCCCGCCACCCGCAGGCGGTGACCGAGGTAATGCGCCACCTCGGCGTCGTCGAGCCCGCGCAGGCGATAGTGGAATGCGATGCGCTGGCGCAGTTGGCGCAGCGCCGGGCTGGCGAGGCGGAGGTCGAGTTCGGGCTGGCCGAACAGCACCATCTGCAATAACTTGCGTTTCTCGGTTTCCAGGTTGGAGATCAGGCGCAGGGTCTCCAGGCCCTCTGGCGACAGGGTCTGTGCCTCGTCGATGCACAGCACCACGGCGCGCCCGGCCTCGGCCTGGGCGACGAGGGCGGCGTTGATGCGCTTGTATAGATGGTATTCGTCGAGTCCGGCCGCCTCTTCCACGCCCAGTTCCTCGGCGAATGCGCGCAGCAGGGTGCGCGGTTCGAGGCCGGGGTTGGGCAGCCAGGCCGCACGGTAACGCTCCGGGCGCTCCGCCAGGTGGGCGAGCAGGCGGCGGCAGAGCAGGGTCTTGCCGGTGCCCACCTCGCCGCTGATCTTGATGAATCCCTCGCCCTCGGCAAGCGCCAGCAGCAGGGTGTTGAGCGCCTCCTGATGGCTGCTGGCGGGATAGGCGAAGCCGGTGTCCGGGGTGATCGAGAACGGGGCCTCGCGCAGGCCGTAGTGCGCCAGGTAGAGCATCAGCCGGACATCACGGCGAGACCCCCGGCGCGGCCGGAGCGAAGCCGGACAGGCGCGCCCGCACCTCGTCGAGGCCGCTTTGCCAGGCGCCGGGGCCGTTGAGGATGGTGGGCTTGATGAGGATGACGATCTCGCGCTTGGCCTGGCTACGTTCGCGCTGGCCGAACAGGTCGCCGAACAGGGGGCGGCCGGCCAGCCCGGGCAGGCCGCTCTGGTCGGCGCGCTGCTCCTGGGTGAACAGGCCGCCGATGGCGACGATGTGGCCGTCCTTGACCCGCACCACGCTGTCGCTCTGGTTGACCGTGCTGGAGGCCAGCGGCAGGGTGAAGCTGCCCAGGTTCGCGCCCAGGTCGATGACCTTCTGGCGTTCGCTGACCTGGCTGATGGAGGGGTTGACGTGCAGGATGACGTTGTCCGTGCCGTCGATCTGTGGCGTCACGTCGAGGGCAATGCCGGAAAAGAACGGTTGCAGGTTGAGCGTGGGCGTGGTGACGTTGCCGGTGGCGTTGCTGGTGGTGGTGGTCGATACGTTGGTGACGTAGAACTCGTCGGTGCCGACCTTGAGCACGGCCTTCTGGTTGTTGAGGGTGGCGATGCGCGGGCTGGAGAGGACCTGGAT
>CAZOZD010000138.1:0-6153 GCA_964584195.1 uncultured Burkholderiales bacterium | reverse complement strand
CCGCAATCCTGGGCCTCGATGGCCATCATCCCCCTGCAGATCAAGATGGTGTACGAGATCGGCCGCGCGCACGGGGTCACGCTCGACCAGGGCCATATCAAGGAATTCATCGCCGCCGCGGGCGTGGGCCTTACCTCGCAATACCTTGAGCAGTTCGGCCGCAAGCTGCTCGGCGGCCTGCTCGGCAAGGCGGCCGGCAGGACCGTGGGCAAGGTCGGCGGCGCCGCCACCGGCATGGCATTCTCCTTCGCCACCACCTATGCCCTGGGCCAGCTCGCCCGGCGTTATTACGCCGGTGGCCGGCAGATGAACGCCGCCGTGCTGAAGGAAACCTTCCAGGGCCTGCTCGGGCCGGCCCGGCAAATGCAGGCCCAGTACCTGCCGCAGATCGAGCGTCAGGCGCAATCCCTGGACATGAATCAGGTGATGCGCATGGTGCGGGGCGGCTGAGGGATGAGCATGGGTGCGACCCGGTTCACGCCCACACCGGATCGAAACGCAGGCGAGCGGCTTCGATCGCGCGTTCCTTGCTCGGGAACACGTTATCGGCGCCGATCGCTGCGAGCAGGCCGGCGCGCTCGAGAACGATCATGACCGGCGTCTTGATGCTGCCCAGCATCAGGGTCACGTCCTGTTCGCGCAGACGTTGCGCCAGGTCGCGCAGCTTGTCCGCACCGGAGGCGTCGATCTCGTTGATGCCCGAGCCGATCACCAGGATGGCGCGTGCCTGGGGGCGACGCGCCAGCACTTCCAGCAGGGTGTCCTCGAATGCGGCCACGGTGAGGTAATTCAGCGAGCGATCGAAGCGCACTGCCACGAAATTCCGGCCCAGCGGCTCCAGATCGCCCAGATCGACCCCGCCCATGCTGCCATCCGCCTTGCGGCCGAGCACGGCGGCGCGCGGGTTCATGGTGCGCATCAAAAACAGGGCGGCGGTGAGCGCCATGCCAAGCAGCACACCATTGGCGATGTCCGGGGCGAAGGCCAGGGTGGCGGCAAAGGTCAGGCCGCCGGCGATGGCGTCGGCGGGACGCACCCTCCAGGCCAGGATGAGCGGCTTGATCTGGATCAGGCCGAACACGGCGAACATGACGATGGTGGCCAGCACCGATTGCGGCAGGTGATACAGGTACGGCGTCAGGAAAAGCAGCACCAGCACCACCACGCCGGCGCTGATCACGGCGTACAGACCGGTGCGCGCGCCCGAGCGGGCCGCCACCGCCGAGCGGGAAAAGGATCCGCTCACGGCATAGCTCTGGAAGAATGCGCCGACGATGTTGGCCAGCCCCTGCCCGACCAGTTCCTTGTTGGCGTCGATACGTTCATGGTTTTTCGCCGCCAGAGCCTTGGATACCGCAGTGGCCTCCATGAAGCCGATCAGGGCGATGACGAATGCGGCGGGCAGCAGGGCGAGCAGGATGCCCGGGTCCAGCATCGGCAATTGCAAGGCAGGCAGTCCCCGGGGGATGGCACCGATCACCTCGCCCCCGGCAGACAGGGTGATCCGGCCATCCTTCATGCCCTTGAAACGCCATACGCCCGGCGTGACCTCCGCCCCGGCGGGAACTTCATCCTGACGGAAATAGAACAGCCCTTCCGCCGTGCGCGCCTCCACCAGCGGCACGGCGTTGATCTCCATGCGCAAGGCGTTGATCTGCCGCTTCATGTGGTCGATGCGCACCTCCAGCACTTCGATTTCGGCGCGGCGGGCCGCCTGCGCCGTTTCGTCCAGGCCTGCCTCCACCCGCTGCGCCTCGCGTTCGGCCTGAAGCGCCCGGTTGAGTCGTTTCGCCTCCTCCTGCCGGTCGACCAGGCGCTCGACCATCGAGCGTGCATCGGCAGCTGCGATGCGCTCCGGGTCCACCCGGGCCAGACGCTCGTAGCCCATGGCGGCGCTGATCGCAGTGGTCAGAGCCACCGCCACCAGCGCTGCCGGCAGTCGGGGCAGATGGCGAGCCAGTGCCCACATCAATAGGCCCGCTCCGAGCGCGAATGCCAGCGCCGGCAGATAGGTCTGGTCGATGCGCGAGAGCAATGCCGCGAGGTCGCCGAGGAAGCTGCCCGTACCTGGGCTGGGCAGATCGAGGATGAAGCGTAGCTGCGAGAGGCCGATGATCAGCGCGGCGGCGTTCGTGAAACCGACCAGCACCGGATGCGACACCAGGTTGACGATGCCACCCAGCCTGAACAAGCCCAGCGTCAGCCGCAACACGCCGACCATCAGCGCCAGCATGATCGACAGGGCGATGAACGCATCGCTGCCGGCCATGGCGAACGGAGCAATGGCGGCCGCCGACATCAGCGACAGCAGCGCCACCGGCCCGGTATGCAAGAGATGGAAGTTTCCGAACAGTGCGCCGACCACCACCGGCAGGAGCGCCGCATACAGTCCGTATACCACCGGCAGGCCGGCGAGCAGTGCGTAGGCCATGCTTTGCGGTACCAGCACCAGTGCGACCGTGACACCAGCCAGCAGGTCGGCGCGCAAGGTGGCGCCGGACATGGGAAACCAGCGCAGGAAAGGCAGGTAATTCTTGAGATCGGGATGCATGATGGCCACGGGGTGAATGATGTGGCCGATTCTAGGCAGTGGTCAGGTATAATCGGAAATCAATTGTCGGTATACTGACTATAGAATTATACCTATATCGTTTGCCATGGCCCTGCCCACCTTTCGCCAGCTTCAGGTCTTCGAGCGCCTTGCCCGCTGCGGCAACTTCAGCCAGGTCGCGCGCGAACTGCATCTGACCCAACCCACGGTATCGATGCAGATGGCGCAGTTGCAGGATGTCGTCGGCAGCCCCTTGTTCCATACCGTGCGCAAGCGGCTTCATCTCACCCCGGCCGGCGAGGTGGTGCTGCGCTGTGCGCGGGCCATGCTGGACGGGCTGGAGCAGATGCAGGCCGGTCTCGCGGCCTTGCATGGACTGGAAAGCGGGCGCCTGCGCCTGGCCGTGGCCACCTCGGCCAAATTCTTTGCGCCGCGCCTGCTCGGCCAGTTCCTGCAACGGCATCCGGCCATCGAGCCTGCCCTGACGGTGACCCAGCGCGAGGTATTGATCCAGCGTCTGCGCGACAATCTCGACGACCTGTACATCTTCAGTGTGCCGCCGCAGGGGGGTGATCTATGCGTCGAGCCCTTCATGGGCAACGATCTGGTGGCCATCGCATCCCGCCAGCATCCATTCGCCCGCCGCCGCCACATCAGACTCGCCGAGTTCTGTGCCGAGCCGTTCCTGCAGCGCGAGGCGGGCTCCGGCACGCGCCTGGTCATCGAGCGCTATCTCGCTGAACATGGCCTGAGTCTGCGACCGCGCATGGAGCTGGGCAGCAATTTCGCCATCGAACAGGCCGTGGCCACCGGGGTGGGCGTATCCATCGTCCCCAGCGTGATGCTCGCCGGCCTGCGTCCGGCCGGCGAGATCCGCGTGCTCGATGTCGAGGGGCTGCCCATCTCCGGCCACTGGTATCTCGTTTACCTGAAAACCAAGGCCGATTTTCCCGTGGTGCGGCAATTTCGCGCCTATGTGCACGAGTTTTCCCGCGACTGGTCCGCCCGGCCGGGCGCGCTCAATCCACCTGCACCAGCAGTCCCTTGAGATATTCCCCTTCCGGATAGGCCAGTCCCACCGGATGGTCGGCGCTGCCCTGCAGGCGCTGGACGATGCGGGCATCGCGGCCGGCATCGAGGGCCGCGCCGGCGACGATCTTCTGAAACAGTTCGAGGCCGATGCCGCCCGAGCATGAATAGCTCATCAACAGGCCGCCGGGCGCGAGCAGGCGGAAGCCCAATAGATTGATGTCCTTGTAGGCGCGCGCGGCGCGTGCCGCATGCGCGGCAGAGGGGGCGAACTTGGGCGGATCGAGCACGATGAGGTCGAACTGGCGGCCTTCGCGGCGAAACGCGCGCAGGGCCTCGAACACGTCGGCCTCCAGCCATTCGGCGCGCGCGGCCGGCAGCTCCGGGTTGAGGGCGAGATTGGCGCGCGCCTGGGCCAGCGCCGGGCCGGAGGAGTCGATCGACAGCACATGGCGCGCGCCGCCGGCCAGTGCCTGGAGCGAAAAGCCGCCGGTGTAGCAGAACGCATTGAGCACCGACTTGTCGGCGCTCAGTTCGCGCAACAGGCGGCGGTTTTCGCGCTGATCGAGGTAAAAGCCGGTCTTGTGCCCACCGGCCACATCGATGGCGAGGCGAACCCCGTATTCCTCGATGACGATCGGCCCGGCCAGCGCCTCGCCATGCGCCCAGCCTGTGACCGGCTCCAGCCCTTCCAAACCGCGCACCTCGGAATCGGAGCGCTCGAAGATGCGGGCGCAGCCAGTGGCCTGGAGTAGGCCGGCGACGATGGCTCGCCGCCATTTGTCGGCGCCGGCCGAAGTGAGCTGGATGACCACGGTGTCGCCATAGCGGTCTGCGATGACCCCGGGCAGACCGTCCGATTCGGCATGGATGATGCGCTGCCCCTCCTGTCCGCGCAAGGCGGGCAAGGACTGGCGCCGCGCTACCGCCTGCGCAACGCGACGTTTGAAGAATGCGTCGTCGATCGATTCGTCGGGGTTGAAGCTCCAGAAACGGGCACGAATCTGCGAAGCCGGGCTGTATGCAGCGCGACCCAGAAACCTGAGGTCGTCGTCCAGCACATCCACGGTGTCGCCCGGCCGCGCGCGGCCCTCCAGACGACCCACCGAGCCGGCGAACAACCAGGGGTGGCGACGGTAAGCAGAACGCTCCTTGCCGGGGAGAAGAATCAGACGGGCCATGGCGAGCGGTGGTTCAATGCGCTTAAAGGCCGCAGTTGAACACGCCCGAAGGCATGCTCACAAGCCCGAAAGCAGACGCGTTGCGGGATCAGCCAACGGGTGATGTCGGCGTAATGGGAAAAAGCCATCGATTCTGGATCATCGACGGCTGCGGATGAGGGGGCCGCCCTGGCATGCGGGGAGGTGCAGCGGGCCCGGGCCACGCTCCTGAATCGCTCGCCGGTGCAATAGATTCGCTATCATCCAGGTACCGTTTCATGAGCTACCGCGATGGGTCTGCCCAAACCCGCCCCAGCCCGCTACGAAGACCTCTTTGACCTACCCGAGACACTGGTCGGGGAAATCATCAATGGCCGTGTCGTCACCCATCCAAGGCCTGCACCCCGACACGCGCGGGCCTACTCGTCCATCGGCGGAGCGATCTTCGATCCATTCGACCGGGGTCAAGGCGGCCCCGGCGGCTGGTGGATCCTCGACGAACCGGAAATCCACCTGCACGACGACATCCTGGTGCCCGATCTGGCCGGCTGGCGGCGCGATCGCATGCCCAGGCTACCTGAAACCGCCTGGTTCGAGCTGGCCCCCGACTGGGTCTGTGAAATCCTGTCGCCCACCACCGCGAAGCTCGACCGCAAGGAAAAGATGCCGATCTACGCCCGCTGGGGTGTGGCGCACCTCTGGCTGGTCGACCCCGACCTGCGCATGCTTGAGGCCTATGCCATCCACGCCGGGCAATGGCTGCTGCTCGCCACCCTGAGCGAGGCCGACCCCGTCTCGCTGCCCCCGTTCGACGCCATCACCTTCGACCTGTCGCGACTCTGGGCCGACTGAGAAGCTGTTTCAAAAAATTACCTGTTCTTGGCCAAGTTTGGCCCCTTCCCCCAGCAGGGGAAGGTTGGGATGGGGGTGCGGCGCAAGCCGCTGCACCCCTGACGCGTCCGTCTCGGAAGGGCGCCCCGCCGGGCGCCACCCCCACCCTGCCCTCCCCCATTGGGGGAGGGAACACACTTTGTAGGACAAATGGATAATCCCAGTCACGAACGCTGTCCGTTTGGGCGCGCACCGCGCGCAGCGCCTCGGCCTTGTCCGTGACCTTTTGGCTCCGGCCGGCACGACGTGCCTTCACGCCCGCTGCGCGGGCATGAGCCTGCGCCGAAACACGGACAAGTGGCTGCGCCATGGCCCTACAGGCCGGCCGAGCCGCGCAGCGCCTCGGCCTTGTCCGTGACCTTTTGGCTCCGGCCGGCACGACGTGCCTTCACGCCCGCTGCGCGGGCATGAGCCTGCGCCGAAACACGGACAAGTGGCTGCGCCATGGCCCTACAGGCCGGCCGAGCCGCGCAGCGCCTCGGCCTTGTCCGTGACCTTTTGGCTCCGGCCGGCACGACGTGC
>CAZOZD010000137.1:0-6202 GCA_964584195.1 uncultured Burkholderiales bacterium | reverse complement strand
CCGCGCGGTGGGCGACGACCTGCGCCTGATCCTGCGCCCGAGCAAAACGCAATGAAGATCGCCACCTGGAACGTGAATTCACTCAAGGTGCGTCTGCCGCACCTGATCGACTGGCTCGCCCGCGAATCTCCCGACGTGGTCTGCCTGCAGGAAACCAAACTGACCGACGATGCCTTCCCCCGCGCCGCGATCGAAACCGCGGGCTATGAAGTCGCCTTTTCCGGCCAGAAGACCTACAACGGTGTGGCCATCCTCAGCCGATCGCCGATGACCGAGGTCGAGACCGGCATTCCGGGCTTTGCCGACGAACAGAAGCGGGCGCTGGCGGCGACGGTGGCGGGGGTGCGGGTGGTCTGCGTCTACGTTCCCAACGGCCAGAGTCTGGAGTCGGACAAGTTCCAGTACAAACTGGCCTGGCTGGCGGCCCTGCACGATTGGCTGGCGGACGCGCTGCAACGCCATGCGCAACTGGCTGTGCTGGGCGACTTCAATATCGCCCCGGAGGACCGCGACGTGCACGACCCCGTGCTGTGGCAAGGCAACGTGCTGGTCTCGGACGAGGAGCGCGAGCACTTCCAGGGGCTTCTCCGCCTCGGCTTGAAGGACACCTTCCGCCTCTTCGATGCCTCGCCCGGCGCCTATTCGTGGTGGGATTACCGCCAGGCCGCGTTCCGGCGCAATCTGGGTTTACGCATCGATCACATCCTGGCCAGCGACGCCCTTGCCGCCACCTGCAAGAATTGCCGCATCGATACCGCACCGCGCGCCTTGGAGCGCCCTTCCGACCACGCCCCGGTGATCGCCGGATTCGCGCCCTGAGCGCCTTCCCGGGGCATCCGCTGGACAGCGGCTGGGCAGGCACGATCCCTGCATATAGTGTCTGGCCCATGACTTGCACACCATGTATAGTGCGCAAGCCATCGTAACCACCCGTTTCACGCCAGGGAGTCGATCCATGCAGGACAGTCTGTTTCCGGAGCTCGAAGAACAAGACATCTCCACCGAGGTATTGCTCGAAAAATACGCCAAGGGCGACGAAAAAAACGTCATCGACGTGCGCATGCGCGTGGCCCGGGCACTGGCGGCCGTGGAGGCGCCCGAACGCCGCGCCTGGTGGGAGGGCCAGTTCTTCAAGGCGATGGAGTCCGGCTTCATCCCTGCCGGGCGGATCAACTCGGCGGCCGGCACGGAGCTGTCCGCCACCCTGATCAATTGCTTCGTGCAACCGGTGGGCGATGCCATCTCCGGCGAGGTGGATGGCCGCCCGGGCATCTACGTCGCGCTCGAAGAGGCCGCTGAGACCATGCGCCGGGGCGGTGGGGTCGGCTACGACTTTTCCAGCATCCGGCCGCGCGGCGCGCTGGTCAAGGGTACCCAGTCGCGTGCCTCCGGGCCGATTTCGTACATGCGGGTGTTCGACCGCTCCTGTGAGACGGTGGAGTCGGCCGGCAGCCGGCGCGGCGCCCAGATGGGGGTGTTGCGCTGCGATCACCCCGACATCGAGGAATTCATCCACGCCAAGGACCAGGGCGACCTCAAGAACTTCAACATCTCGGTGGGCGTGACCGACGCATTCATGCGCGCGGTGGAAAACGACACCGAAGTCGAACTGGTCCATGCCGCCGAGCCCGGCAATGGCCAGCGCGGACAGGCCCGTCAGCGCGAGGATGGCCTGTGGGTGTATCGCACCGTGCGCGCCCGCGACCTGTGGACCCAGATCATGGCCTCCACCTATGACCATGCCGAGCCCGGCGTGCTGTTTCTCGACCGCATCAACCAGGACAACAACCTGTATTACTGCGAGCGCATCGAGGCCACCAACCCCTGTGCCGAACAGCCCCTGCCGCCCTACGGCTGCTGCTGCCTGGGCTCGATCAACTTGACCCGCTTCGTGTCGCAGCCATTCACCGCCGTGGCCCGTTTCGATTTCGATGAGTTCGGCCGCACCGTGCCCCTCGCCGTGCGGATGCTCGACAACGTCCTGGAGCTGACCGCGTGGCCGCTGGAAAAGCAGCGTCAGGAGGCGATGTCCAAGCGCCGCGTCGGACTCGGATTCACCGGCCTGGGCGACACCCTGGTGATGCTTGGCCTGCGCTACGACCGCGAACCGGCGCGCGAATTCGCCCGCAAGATCAGCGAATTCATGCGCGATTCCGCCTACCGGGCTTCGGTGGAACTGGCCAGCGAGCGCGGCGCCTTCGCGCTCTTCAACGCCGATCTGTACCTATCCGGCAACAGCTTCGCCAGCCGCCTGCCGGCGCCGATCAAGGAACTCATCCGCCGGCATGGCATCCGCAATTCGCATCTATTGTCGATCGCGCCGACCGGCACCATTTCGCTCGCATTCGCGGACAACGCCAGCAACGGCATCGAGCCGCCCTTTTCCTGGGCCTACACACGCAAGAAGCGCGACAAAAACGGCGGCTTCACCGAGCACCGGGTCGAGGACCACGCCTATCGCCTCTATCGCGAGCAGGGCGGCGACGTCGAAAACCTGCCCGAAGGCTTCGTCACTGCCCTGGAAATCTCGGCCATCGACCACATGGCTATGGTGGCGGCAGTGGCGGGCTCCATCGATTCAAGCATCTCAAAAACGGTGAACGTGCCCGAGGACTATCCCTATGTCGAATTCGAGGGGCTCTATCACGCGGCCTGGAAAGCCGGCCTCAAGGGGCTGGCCACCTACCGTCCCAACAACGTCCTAGGCAGCATTCTGTCCACCGATGCCGACAAGGCCAAGGCGGCCGCTGCACCGCAGGACTTCGCCGGACAGGATGTCAACCGACGCATCGAGATCCGGAGCCTGCCGGCGCCGGTGCTCGAAAGCCTGAAATGGCCGGGGCGGCCGAAACTGCCCTCCGGCAATCTTGCCTGGAGCTACATGATCGAATATCCGCAAGGCAGCTTTGCACTGTTCGTCGGCCATGTGATCAACGGTGGTGGCCGGCCCTGGCCGTTCGAGGTCTGGGTCAACGGCGCCGAGCAACCGCGCGGCCTGGGCGCGCTAGCCAAGACCCTGTCGATGGATATGCGCGCCAACGACCGCGCCTGGCTGAAACTGAAACTGGAAACCCTGGCCCGGACCCGCAGCAATGACGCCTGCGTCATTCCATTCCCGCCCGAAGGCGAATCGAGGCCGATGCCGAGCATCGTCGCGGCGGTGGCGCAACTGGTGCGCTGGCAGCTCGATCAGCTCGACGCACTCGACCAGGAAGGGCTGTCACCGGTGCTCGATGCATTGTTCAGCCTCAAGGAGCCCAAGACCGGCACCGACGGCACCATCTCCTGGACCGTGGACGTGCTCAATCCCGCCACCGGCGACGACTTCGTCCTCGGCCTGAAGGAAATCACCCTGCCCGACGGCGTCACCCGCCCCTATTCGGTCTGGCTCGCGGGCGAATACCCGCGTGCGCTCGACGGTCTGTGCAAACTGCTCTCGCTCGACATGCGCGTGCTCGACCCGGCCTGGATCGGCATGAAGCTGAGGAAGCTGCTTGATTACCCGGAACCCCTGGGCGACTTCATCGCCAAGGTGCCTGGCTCGGACAAGAGCCAGACCTGGCCTTCCACCGTGGCCTACGTGGCGCGGCTCATCATCCACCGCTATGCCATGCTCGGCCTGCTCGACGAGGACGGTCACCCGCTGCGCCAGATGGGTATCCTGGAGACTCCAGCCGCCGAGGCTGGCACCGACCATACCCGCATCCCGCTCATGAAGGGTGCCTGCTGCAAGGAGTGCGGCAACGACACGGTGATCAAGAAGGACGGCTGCGATTTTTGCACCGCCTGCGGCGCGGTGGGCAGCTGCGGCTGAAAGGAGAGCCTCTTGCAAAACTCCCGGAGCTCACTGAACCGCCCACGCGCCTGGGTGTAATTTTGCCCATTTCTTGTGCACACGGGGCCGGCTGAGCAGGCCATTTCAGCGAAATCACAGGTCGCGCATCATTTTTCCTCTGGTGTCCACTGCGTCGGGGCGACCGTATCCCCGAACCGCCTGGGTTCGTGTGATCGGAGTGCGTGGGGCCACGGTCTTCAGGTCACCCATCGCATCAATTGATCCACCGTCAGCGCCACGACGCCGAACATCAAATGCGCCATGACCTTGACCGGGCCGCGCACGAAGATCGTGCGGCCGGCGAACTCATCCTTCAGACGCGCATTGGCCCGCTCCACCGTCGAGCGTTCCCGGTAGCGTACCGCCTCATGCGGTGCGAACGGAATCTTCTCGCCCCGGCGTGGGTTGTGGTCGATCCGTGGCACATGGCCCAGGCGGCGGCTGGACTCGCGCAACAGCGGCGAGCAATAGCCTGCATCGGCCAGGTCATAAAGACTGTCCACCCGCGCCAGGCTCTGTCTGGCCAGGGGAATGAAGACCTGACTGTCGTGCACCGAGGCCGAGGTCAACACCAGGCGGATCGGCACGCCGCCATCGGCGACGTCCCAATGCAGCGTGTAGCCACGCCAGCTGTGTTTGAAGCCCTGACTGTCCCGCTTGCTGCCGACATCGCAGTCACGCGGCAGATCCGCCAGCATCTCACTGCGTGTGGTCACGTTCATCTGCCGCTCGATCCGGGTGGGTACCTTGGGGCGTTCCTCGCCCTTCTTCGGGCGACCCCGGCGCCGGGGCGGCCTCGATACGGTGTCTTTCGTCGGCACCTCCTGGGGGACAGGCCGTTCGCGCGCTTCAATGGCGGTGCTGTCCCGGTTCAGGTGGCCAATGAGTTGATCGCCGAGGTAGTCCTTGACGAGGGCGGCGTGCACCCGTTGTGGCAATTCGAGACGGGCGAATTCGGCAAAGGCGCGCGACAAGGTCGCGGCATCGGGCAGTGTACGAAAGGGGGCGAAACCGCACAGCCGGGTCAGACGACGATCGTGCTGGAGTCGTTCGATCAGGGCTTCGGTGCTGGACAGGTTGAGCACGGCCTTGGCCACGAAGGCGCGTGCCAGTGCGGTCCGATCCCGTTGCGGTCGTCCTGGCAGGCCTTTCAGGTCAGGCAGGTGTGGTCTTCCACACGGGCCACTTCGAGGATACGGATCAGCTGTTGTTGCTTGGCCGTCACCACTTCACCCTGTTGTCGCTCAATCTCGGGAAACAAGCCCTCTTGAATGGCAAACCAGACTTGCGACAGACGAGATTGGAAGGTAGTGTTCATGACGGGCGCTTCATTGAGCTTCGAGAACCCAATGATGCCTGCTCACGCAGGCAGCGCCCATCCCTTCTTGATCCCCTTCGGCAGATAAATCAGCGCAGATTTGGGGTTTTGCAAGAGGCTCAGGAGTGAGAAATGGATTCAATGGTGCCCGGGGCCGGGCTCGAACCGGCACGCTATCACTAGCGGTGGATTTTGAGTCCACTGCGTCTACCAATTCCGCCACCCGGGCAGGCGCGGTGAGGCATTATCCAGTCAAATGCGCTCGCCGGCAAACATCCGGGTGACCGGCATGCCCGCCGGACGTCTCGGTGTCGGCTTGACCAAAGTCCGGCCAGCCTATACTGTTCAGCCCCTTGCGATTCGATAATCCCTGGTTTTCCATGGCCGATACGGAATTGACTGGCGCGGAGATCGTAGTCCGCTGTTTGCAGGCCGAAGGGGTCGAGCACGTGTTCGGGTATCCGGGCGGCGCGGTCCTCAACATCTACGACGAAATCTACAAGCAGGACCATTTTCAGCACATCCTGGTGCGCCACGAGCAAGCGGCGGTGCATGCCGCTGACGCCTACTCGCGCGCGACCGGCAAGGTCGGCGTGGCCCTGGTGACCTCGGGGCCGGGCGCCACCAACGCGGTGACCGGCATCGCCACGGCCTACATGGATTCCATTCCCATGGTGGTCATCACCGGCCAGGTGCCCACCCCCGCGATCGGCATGGATGCGTTCCAGGAGGTCGACACGGTCGGCATCACGCGGCCCTGCGTAAAGCACAATTTCCTGGTCAAGGACGTACGCGACCTGGCCTGCACCCTGAAGAAGGCGTTCCACATCGCCGCCACCGGCCGCCCCGGCCCGGTGGTGGTCGACATCCCCAAGGATGTCACCCAGCATGCATGTGCCTTCCAGTACCCGGAAAGCATACAGATGCGTTCCTACAACCCCACCGCCAAGGGGCATGCCGGCCAGATCAAGCGCGCCGCGCAGCTCTTGCTGGAGGCCAGGCGGCCGGTGATCTACACCGGCGGCGGCGTGGTTCTGGGCAATGCGGCT
>CAZOZD010000136.1:0-6204 GCA_964584195.1 uncultured Burkholderiales bacterium | reverse complement strand
GGCGGCGTCGAGTGCAATGCGGGCGGCGCGCGGGTCGGCCAGGCCAATGTCTTCCCAGGCCATGCGCAGGATGCGGCGGGCAAGGTAGCGTGGGTCGGCGCCGCCGTCGAGCATGCGCGTAAGCCAGTACAGGCTGGCGTCCGGGCTGGAGCCGCGCACCGATTTGTGCAGGGCCGAGATCTGGTCGTAGAAGGCGTCGCCGCCCTTGTCGAAGCGGCGCAGGGTGGGCGAGAGCGCGGTGGCGATGAATCCGGCGTCGAGTTCGGCGCGCTGCGCCTGTGCGGCGGCCAGGGCCAGTTGTTCGATCAGGTTGATGAGCCGGCGGCCGTCGCCGTCGGCCCAGGCGATGAGTTGCGCGCGCGCCTCGGGCGTGAGCGCGATGCGCGTCTCCAGGGCGGCGAGGGCGCGGTCGAGCAGTTGCGCCAGTGCGGTTTCGGTCAGTGCCTGCAATACATAGACCTGGGCGCGCGAGAGCAGGGCGCCGACCACCTCGAAAGAGGGGTTTTCGGTGGTGGCGCCGATGAATGTGAACAGGCCGGATTCGACGTGGGGGAGGAATGCATCCTGTTGCGCCTTGTTGAAGCGGTGCACTTCGTCGACGAACACCAGGGTGCGCTGGCCGCGGGCCTGGCTGATGCGGGCGCGTTCCACCGCTTCGCGGATTTCCTTGACACCGGCGAGGACCGCCGAGATCTGGATGAAGTCGGCGGCGAAATGCTGGGCGGTAAGGCGGGCGAGGGTGGTCTTGCCGACTCCGGGCGGCCCCCACAGGATCATGGAATGGGGCTGGCCGGTGTCGAATGCGAGGCGCAGCGACCGGCCGGGGCCGAGCAGGTGTTCCTGGCCAATGATTTCGTCCAGGCGGCTCGGTCGCAGCCGTTCGGCGAGCGGTGCGTTCCGGCCGGGCGGCGGGGCGGCCGGCGCTTCCGGGCGGGCGAACAGGTCGTCGTGATCCATCGACGTGGGCAGGCGGTGGCTGGGGAGCGTCAGGCGATCCGGAATGCGCCTGGATCGGTGAGGTCGATCTGCTCCGGATTCAGGTAGGTCGTGGCATAGCGCATCACCACGCCGGAGTCGAGCATGAGGTTGTATAGCTCGGCGTCGAGCCGGCCTTGTCGCGCCAGGCCGGACAGGATGGCGAGCGATTCGGAGAGTGTCTTGCCGTGCTTGTAGGGGCGGTCGGCGGCGGTGAGCGCCTCGAAGATGTCGGCGATGGCGAGGATGCGGGCGGGAATCGACAACTGGCTGGCATCGAGCCCGCGCGGGTAGCCCCTGCCGTCGAGGGTTTCGTGGTGGTTTCCGGCGTATTCCGGGACTCGCGCCAGATGGGCGGGGAAGGGGAGTTGTTCCAGCATGTGGATGGTCTGGACGATGTGCTCGTTGATCTTGTAGCGCTCTTCCTCGGTCAGTGTGCCGCGCGCGATGCCCAGGTTGTACAGCTCGCCGTGATGGTATTCGTTGACTGGCACAGCGAGCCTGAACTCGCGGTCGAGACGGGCCCGTTCGCTTTCCGGGCGGGGAATGACATGCCAGGGCTGGTCGGCGAGCAGCCGTTCCGGGGCGGGCAGGGGCGGGCCGTCTTCCGGGTGGCCGCGGCGTTGGTTTTCTGCCATGGACAGGCCGATGCGGTCGTCGAAATGGCGCATCCATACGGTAGCGCCGATGCGTTCGAGGCGCTCGCGGTGCTCGGTGGACATGGCTTCCTGGCCGAGGTTGCATTCCGCCACGAATCTGAAGTCATCGATCAGCTCGGCCTTGCGCGCCGCGAAGCGGGTATCGGCCCCGGTCACCGGCTGGCCGGAGGCGATGCATTCGAGACGTTCGATCATCGCGTCGCGCAAAAGTACTTCGAAGCGCATGCGGATTTCGTGCAGGCGGTTGTGGAACAGGTCGAGCTTGGTGCTCTTGTCGACGATGTGGTCGGGCGTGGTCAGTTTGCCGCAGTCGTGCAGCCAGGCGGCGACGCGGAATTCGTGCCATTCATCCTCGTCCCGGAAGCGGAATCCGGCAAGCGCGCCTTCCTGGCAGGCGCTTGCCGCCTCGGCCAGCATCCCGGCGAGCTCGGGCATGCGCTGGCAGTGGTGGCCGGTGTGCGGGCTGCGGGCGTCGATGGTGCTGGCCAGGACGCGGATGATGCCGTCGATGAGCCGGTCGCGCGATTGCAGCAGCTTGTGGATGTCGAGCGCGGTGGCGGCCTGCATGGCCAGCGCTTCGAGGAATTTTGCGATCTGGGGTGAGAACGGCACGATTGCATCGGTGTCGGGGTCGCGTGCGTTCATGAACTGCAATACGCCGAGCACTTCGCCATCGCGCGGACAGAGCGGCACGGCGAGCATGGATACGGTGCGGTGACGGGTCTGGGCGTCGAATGCCCGGGTGCCGGAGAGGTCGAAGCGGCTGTCCTGGTAGATGTCAGGGATGTGCACCGATGCATTGTTGTGCGCCACCCAGGTGGATACGAAATGCAGGATGGGCTTGCCCGTCGCGGTGTCGTAGAGCGGGATGTCGGAGACCGGCAGGGGGTCGTCCAGGGTACGCATGGCGAAGCGCAGGTGCTTGTCCTCGGTCACCAGGAACAGGGTGGCGGCCTCGCAGTGGCCGATTCGGCAGCCGCCGGCCAGGATGGCCTGGAGCAGGCGGGAATGCTGGCGCTCGCTGCTGAGCTGGACGCCATTGTCGATCAGGATGTCCAGCCGCGCCGTGCGCGCGGCGACTTCGGCTTCCAGGCGCTCGCTGTAGGCGAGCTGGTCCTTGTGGCCTTTCCGGATGAGGAGCAGGTTGCGGGCGCGCAAGGCCACTTCGACCGGGTCGATGGGCTTGTGCAGGTAGTCGTTGGCGCCTTCAGCCAGGGCCTGGTTGCGCAGCGCGGTGTCCTGCGAGCCGGTCAGCACCAGGATGGGCAGCTCGGCACCGGCGAAGTGCTGGCGCACCTGGCGGGTGACCGCGACGCCATCGAGGTGCGGCATCATCATGTCAAGCAGCAGCAGGTCGAATGCGCTCGCGGCCAGCAGGGGCATGACCTCGCGCGGGTCATTGACGCCGATCACCTCGGCACAGCCTTCCTCGCGCAGGATCGCGCCCAGCATGGCGGTGAATGTGGGCGAATCGTCGCAGATCAGAATGCGGGAGGTGTTGAACAGTGCATGCATGCCGGATTTTTCGCCGGGAGTGGGCGTGGCGTCAACGTGCCGCATTCATCTGGCTACGCATACTTGCCCTTCGACTCCGCTTCGCTGCGCTCACGGCGAATGGGCGGGGGAGATCGGGTCGGGTGGACGGGATCATTCGTCGCCGATCACATCCACCCCCGGAGGTGGCCGGAAACGGAACAGGTCGGCGCCCAGGCGGGGGTTGAAGCGCAGTTCGGAAAAGCGCAGCACGGTGGTCTGGCCGAAGCTGTCGGACAGTTCCATGGCGTGCAGGGTCTGGTTGCGAAATCCCAGTCGCACCCGCTCGAAGCTGCCTTCGCGGCTTTTCGGCGTGGCCTCCAGCCAGTCCAGTCCGTCGCGCGGGCCGGCCTCGCGCACGTTGAAATGGCGCTCGATCTCGTTGCTTCCGGCGAGCAGCGCGGCCGGGCTTTCGCCGATGGCCCGGTCGACCCGGCGCACGGTGACCTGTTCGAGGTCGCTGTCGTAGACCCATACCCGGCTGCCGTCGCCGACGATCAGCTGTTCGTAGGGGCTGCGGTACAGCCAGCGGAACCGGCCCGGACGGGAGAGATGGAATTCGCCGCCGGATTCCTGGAGACGGCGGCCGTTGCGGTCGAGCACGACCTGGCTGAACTGGCCGGACAGGGTTTGCGTCTGGCGGGCGAACTCCTTCAGGCGCTGGCCAGGGTCGGCCTGGGCGCCCGCGCTGGCCAGGGCGAGGAAGACCAGGGACAGCACGCCGATGAACAGGCGGTGCATGCGGGATGTCGCGGAAACACCCGACGCGCCCGGGGTTCTCCGTGAACGCGGTGTCTCTGTGGGGATGAATTCGGGATCAATCATTTTTCGGGGCGATCACTTCTCGGTTGCCATTGGACTGCATCGGCGAGACCAGACCGGCCTTTTCCATGGCCTCGATGAGGCGGGCGGCGCGGTTGTAGCCGATGCGCAGGTGCCGCTGCACGGCGGAGATGGAGGCGCGCCGGGTCTTGAGCACCACGGCGACCGCCTCGTCGTATAGAGGATCGGCCTCGGCATCGGTTCCATCCTCGCCGGCCTCGGCTTCGGCCGAGCTGTCCTCCAGCACCGATTCGTCGTATTGCGCCGGCCCCAGCTCCTTCAGCCAGGCGGTGACGCGGTGGACCTCGTCGTCGGACACGAATGCGCCATGCACCCGGGTGGGAATGCCATGGCCCGGGGGCAGGTAGAGCATGTCGCCCTGGCCGAGCAGGGTCTCGGCGCCCTGCTGGTCGAGGATGGTGCGCGAATCGATGCGGCTGGACACCTGGAATGCGATGCGGGTGGGGATGTTGGCCTTGATCAGGCCGGTGATCACGTCCACCGACGGCCGCTGTGTCGCCAGGATGAGGTGGATTCCGGCAGCACGCGCCTTTTGCGCCAGGCGGGCAATGAGTTCCTCGACCTTCTTGCCGGCAACCATCATGAGGTCTGCAAGCTCGTCGATGATGACCACGATGTAGGGCATGTGTTCGAGACGCTCGGGGGACTCGGGGGTGATGGAGAACGGGTGGGTCAGCGGTGTGCCGGCCTTTTCGGCCTCCTTGATCTTCTGGTTCAGCCCGCCGATGTTGCGCACCCCCAGCGCCGACATCAGCTTGTAGCGCCGTTCCATTTCGGCCACGCACCAGTTGAGCGCCACCGCGGCGAGCTTCATGTCGGTGACCACCGGCGCCAGAAGGTGCGGGATGCCCTCGTAGGTGGATAGCTCCAGCATCTTCGGGTCGACCATGATCAGGCGCACATCGCGTGGCGTCGACTTGTACACCAGCGACAGGATCATGGCATTGATCCCCACCGACTTGCCCGAGCCGGTGGTGCCCGCCACCAGCAGGTGCGGCATTCTGGCCAGATCCGCAACCACCGGGTTGCCGCTGATGTCCTTGCCCAGTGCCGTGGTGAGCGGTGAATGCATGTCGGCATAGACCTTGGCGCCGAGGATCTCCGACAGGCGCACGGTCTGGCGCTGGCTGTTGGGCAGCTCCAGGCCCATGCAGGTCTTGCCGGGAATGGTCTCCACCACCCGGATGCTGGTGAGCGACAGGGAGCGGGCGAGGTCCTTGGCCAGGTTGACGATCTGCGCCCCCTTCACACCGGAGGCCGGCTCCACCTCGTAGCGGGTGATGACCGGGCCGGGATAGGCCGCCAGCACCCGGACCTCGACCCCGAATTCGCGCAGCTTGCGCTCGATCAGGCGGGAGGTGGCCTCCAGGGTGGCCTCGTCGATCGCCGCGGTGGCCTGCGCCGGCGCGTCGAGCAGATGCAGGGGAGGGATCTGGGCATCGGGCAGGTCCTTGAACAGGAATGCCTGGCGCTCGTGCTCGGCACGCTCGGACTTCACGATCTCGACCGCGGGGGGCTCGATGCGGATGGGCGGCTCGCTCTCGATGCGGATGCGCTCCTGTTCCACCACATGCTCCCGTTCCTGGCGCGCTTCCTCGCCGGCGCGGCGGTCGCGCCAGGCGTCGTAGCGAGCCACCAGGGCCGCCATGCTCCATTCCAGGCCGGCCCCCACCCGCTCCGCGAGGGCGATCCAGGACAGGCCGGTGAACAGGCTGAGGCCCACGCCCCAGACGAGGAGCAGGAATACCGTGCCGCCATCGAAGCCGAGCCCCTTGTAGACCAGGCCGGACAGGGCCATCCCCAGCGCGCCGCCCGGTTCCAGCGGCAGGCTGACGTGCATCGAATGCAGGCGCAGCGCCTCGATGCTGCTGCTGGATGCAAGAGTAAGTGCGAAGCCGCCCAGGGTCAGACCCAGACCGCGCGGGTGGGCCAGCTCGGCATCGCCGATGCGACGATAGCCCCACCACACCAGGTACAGTGCCAGCCCCACCCACCAGTAGGCGGACAGCCCGAACAGGTACAGGAGCAGATCGGCCAGCCAGGCGCCGAACGGGCCGCCGGCATTGGCGGGCACCTCGCGGCTGCCGGTGCTGGACCAGCCACCATCATCGGGCGAATAGCTGCCCAGGATGATGGCGAGATAGAGTGCCACCGCCACCAGCAGCAACCACCACGCCTCGCGCAACAGGCGGGC
>CAZOZD010000135.1:6046-6294 GCA_964584195.1 uncultured Burkholderiales bacterium | reverse complement strand
GCCGGAAGCGCCAGAAGCCATGGCAGCAGCGATGAATCGTCTGCTGGCGGACGCAGCGCAGGCCGAGCATTTTGGGCTGGCAGCGCGCAGCCGCTACGAGCAGGTATTTTCAGGAGAGGCAATGGGCCGGGCCTATGCGGCTCTGTATCGGAAGGTGGCGGGGAAATGAGCGCACATGACCGTGCATGGCGCCGGTGACCGTATACTGTCGGCCTCGAATCTTCCCTGAATACGCATGGAAAAACCGT
>CAZOZD010000135.1:0-6036 GCA_964584195.1 uncultured Burkholderiales bacterium | reverse complement strand
GAGCGTGGTGATCCTGGCCGCCGGCAAGGGCACCCGCATGAATTCGGAGCGGCCCAAGGTCTTGCATCCACTGGCGGGGCGGCCGCTGCTCGGACATGTGCTGACCACCGCCGATCGTCTGAAGCCAACGCGCGTCTGCGTGGTGTATGGCCACGGTGGCGAGGCCCTGCCGCAGGCCATCCAGCGACCGGACATCCTCTGGGTGCGACAGGAGCCGCAGTTGGGTACGGGACACGCCGTGCAGCAGGCCATGCCCCATATCGATCCGGCGGGCCTGGTGCTGGTGCTGTATGGCGACGTGCCGCTGATCCGGCCGGAGTCGCTGCGCGAGCTGGTGCTGATTGCGGCTGGCGATGCAGTGGGGCTGCTCACTGTCGAGATGCACGACCCCTCCGGTTACGGTCGCATCCTGCGCGATGCCCAGGGCCGGGTACGCGGCATCGTCGAGCACAAGGACGCAAGCGCCGAGGAACTGGCGATCCACGAGGTGAATACCGGCATCCTGGCCCTGCCGGCGGCGCGCCTGGCGGGCTGGCTCGACCGCCTCACGAACCACAACGCCCAGGGCGAGTATTACCTCACCGACATCATCGCCATGGCGGCTGCAGAGAGGGTGCCGATCTTGACTTGCCACCCGGGCGCCGAATGGGAGGTGATGGGGGTGAACAGCCGGCAGCAGCTCGCCGATCTGGAGCGCCGTCTGCAAGGACGGATCGCAGAGTCTCTGCTTGCGGCCGGGGTAACCCTGATGGACCCGGCCCGGATCGACGTGCGCGGCGAGCTGACATGCGGCCGCGATTGCCTGATCGACGTCAACTGCGTATTCGAAGGCCGGGTGGTGCTGGGCGAGAACGTGAACGTGGGCGCCAACTGCGTGCTGAAGGACGTGGAGATCGCTGCCGACGTGGAGATCCGCCCGTTCAGCCATCTGGAGGGCGCCCGCATCGGTGCCGGGGCGGTGATCGGCCCGTTCGCCCGCATCCGCCCGGGCAGCGCGCTGGCGGAAGGCGCGCATGTGGGCAACTTCGTCGAGCTGAAGAACGCCCAGGTCGGCGCCCGGACCAAGATCAACCACCTATCCTACGTCGGCGATGCGAGCGTGGGCGAACGGGTCAACATCGGCGCCGGTACCATCACCTGCAACTACGATGGCGCCAACAAGCACCGCACCGTGATCGGGGACGACGCATTCATCGGTTCGGACACCCAACTGGTGGCACCGGTCACGGTCGGTCGCGGCGCCACCATCGGTGCGGGTTCCACGATCACGCGGGATGCGCCGCCCGGCGAGCTGACGCTGTCACGCGCCAAACAATTGACCGTGCCGGGCTGGAAGCGGCCGGTCAAGAACAAGTCGACCCCGTGACGGGCATGCTGCGGATGCAAACGTTTTGGGTCACGCCGTCCCCTTTCATACTTCACGGAATCTGAATCATGTGCGGCATCATCGGCGCCATCGCCCAGCGCAACGTGGTCCCCATCCTGCTGGAAGGCTTGCGGCGGCTGGAATATCGTGGCTATGACTCGGCCGGACTGGTGGTGTGCGCGACGGGTGAACTGCATCGCCTGCGCAGCGTCGGCCGGGTCGAGGGTCTGGCCGAGTCCTGCCGCGCCGCCGCGCTAGAGGGCCGGCTGGGCATCGCCCACACCCGCTGGGCCACCCACGGCGCACCCACCGAGGCCAATGCCCACCCGCATGTGAGCGGCGATCTGGCTCTGGTCCACAACGGCATCATCGAAAACCACGAGGCTTTGCGCCAGCGCCTGCAAGCGGAGGGCTATGCATTCACCTCGGAGACCGACACCGAAGTGATCGCTCACCTCATCCACCACCACATGGCGGGGGGTGGCGGCCTGCTGGCGGCGACCCGCGCCGCGGTGCGGGAACTGCAAGGCGCCTACGCCATCGCCGTGGTGCATGCCGCCAGCCCCGATCGGCTGGTGTGCGCGCGCAAGGGCAGCCCCCTGCTGATCGGGGTGGGCATCGAGGAGCAATTCATCGCCTCGGACGTGTCCGCCCTGCTGCCGGTGACGCGCGAAGTGGTTCATCTGGAAGAGGGCGACGTCGCCGAACTTGGCCTCAAGATGCGGCGGATATTCGACGCCGGTGGCCGCGAGGTGGACCGCCCGGTCCGGCTCTCCGAGCTGTCTGCGGAAATGGCCGAGCTGGGCGAATGGCGACACTTCATGCAGAAGGAGATCCATGAACAGCCGCGCGCCATCGCCGATACCCTGAGCGATGCATTGAGCGGGGCCGGCGTGCGCGTGGAGAGCTTCGGACCGGAGGCGGGACGGGTGTTCGCCGGAATCGAATCGGTCCTGCTGCTCGCCTGCGGCACCAGTCACCATGCCGCCCGCACCGCCAGCTACTGGATCGAAGAGTATGCAGGCTTGCCAGCGAGCGCCGAGGTGGCGAGCGAATACCGCTACCGTAAGGCCGTGGCGCGCCCCAATACCCTGGTGGTCGCCATCTCTCAGTCGGGTGAGACCGCCGACACCCTGGCGGCGCTGATGCAGGCGCAGGCGCGCGGGCATGCCGACACCCTGGCCATCTGCAACGTGCCTGAAAGCGCTCTGGTGCGTGCCGCCCGTTTGCGCTTTTTGACTCGCGCCGGGCCGGAGATCGGCGTGGCCTCCACCAAGGCGTTCACCACCCAACTCACGGCACTGTTCCTGCTCACCCTGGCACTGGCCAAGGCGCGCGGCCGCCTCGATGCGACCCGCGAAGCGGACCTCGTCGCGGCCCTGCGCCAACTGCCGCAGCAGATCGGCGACGCGCTCGCCCTGGAGCCGGCCATCGCCGCCTGGGCGGAACGATTCGCCGACAAGCACCATGCACTGTTCCTCGGCCGTGGCGCGCATTACCCCATCGCACTGGAGGGCGCGCTGAAGCTGAAGGAAATCTCCTACATCCACGCCGAGGCCTACCCGGCCGGTGAACTCAAGCATGGTCCGCTCGCCCTGGTCGACAAGGACATGCCGGTGGTGGCCATCGCCCCCAACGATGCACTGCTGGAAAAATTGAAGTCCAACCTGGAGGAAGTGCGCGCCCGGGGCGGTGAGCTGTACGTGTTCATGGACCACGAATCGCACATCCCCGAACAGGACAACCTGCACCTGATGCCGGTGACGCCGCACGCCGGCGTGCTCTCCCCCATCGTGCATGTGGTGCCCTTGCAGATCCTGGCCTATCATGCCGCCTTGGTCCGGGGCACGGATGTGGACAAGCCACGCAACCTGGCAAAGTCCGTGACGGTGGAGTGATGGTCGTCGTTGCGTGGCTTGCGCTGCCGGCCGAAGTCAGAAACCCCGGAATCTCGCGAAGTCGGTGACAGTGGATACTGATGAGCAACGAATCGACTATACACCCCCTCTCCCTTTGGGAGAGGGTTGAGTTGGTTTGCCTCGGATCAATAATTCAGGAGTAAGCGAATGGCGGTCGTCGCGGTCTTCAATCAGAAAGGTGGCGTGGGCAAGACCACCACCACGCTCAACGTCGCCGCCGCGCTGGCGATGCTGGAACGCAAGCCCGTCGTCATCGACCTCGATCCCCAGGCGCATGTCAGTCTCGCCCTGGGCGTGAAGAACCTGCCCGGAAACCAGTGCTCCTCCGCCTTCTATCGTGACCAGCGGCCCCTGGCCGAGCTGGTGCGCAATGTGTCGAGCGGTGTGCGTCTGGTCCCCGCCCACCCCGATCTATCCAAGGTGGACGCCATGCTGGGCGGCACCAAGGGGGTGGCCGGCCTGCTGCGCAGCGGCCTGCGCCAGGGCCTGATGAGCGATGGCGAACCCATCCTGATCGATTGCGCTCCCGCACTCGGCGTGCTGTCGCTCAACGCACTGCTCGCCGCCGACCGGGTGCTGATCCCGGTCACCTCCGACTATCTCGCCATGCAGGGTCTGAACCGCCTCGACATCGCCCTGCGCGTGCTCGAACAGCAACTGAAACGCAACATCGAGCGGCGCATCGTGCTCACCCGCTTCCACGAAGACAAGCCGCAATGCCGTGACGCGCTGGCCACCCTGCGCCAGCGCTACGGCGCCGCGCTGTGCGACAACCACATTAGCGACGACCCGGCCCTGGCGGAAAGCCCGGCCCACGGCATGGACATCTTCGCCTATGCCGGCGAATCGCACGGCGCGCACGACTACCGCATGCTGACCATGGAGCTGTTGCAGAAGGGCTTCTTCAAGCCGCTCTGAGCTCCCCCAAGGCTGGGCTGCGCCCAACCCGCCCCCCGATGGGGACGAAACACTTGGGACGGCCCGGCGTGTTTCTTGAGATCGGCCTCAGAACGGGCAGTCGTAGCTCACCGTCAGCGGCGCATGGTCGGAAAAGCGCTGTTCCTTGTAGACCGAAGCGGAGCGGGCGAGCGCGCCCAGACCCGGCGTGGCAAGCTGGTAGTCGATCCGCCAGCCGACGTTCCTGGCCCAGGCCTGACCGCGGTTGCTCCACCAGGTGTAGCCCTCGGCCTCGGCCTCCGGATACAAGTTTCGGTATACGTCCACCCAGCCGCTGGCCAGCAGGTCACCGATCCAGGCCCGCTCCTCGGGCAGGAACCCTGAATTCTTCTGGTTGCCCTTGGCGTTCCTGATGTCCTTCGCGGTGTGGGCGATGTTCCAGTCGCCACACACCACCACCTCGCGCCCGCTGGCGGCAAGCCCGTCCAGATGCGGCCGGAAGCGCTCCATGAATTCGAACTTGACCTGCTGGCGCTCCACCGAGCTCGACCCCGAAGGCAGGTAGACCGAGACCACCGAAAGCTTGCCGAACACCGCCTCGATGTAACGCCCCTCGGCGTCGATGTCGGCAATGCCCACCCCTTCGATGATCTGGTCGGGCTGGCGGCGGCAATAGATCCCGACGCCGCTGTAGCCCTTCTTTTCGGCATAGTGGAAATAGCCGAAGTAGCCCTCGGGGTTGAGCATGTGCCGGGTCATGTCGCCGACCTGGGCCTTGAGCTCCTGCATGCAGACCACGTCGGCCTCTTGCGCGGCGAGCCATTCGAACACGCCCTTTTTCGCGGCGGAGCGGATGCCATTGAGGTTGAGGGTGATGATTTTCATGATTCATCCATGGTGTTGCGTCGTGGAACCTTTTTGCAGCAATGAATCGACGGTGCATGCAGAATGACCTGCACGTCAATCCATCAATATCCACCGGATTCGAGGGTAGAATGGCTCCGATCCACTCCGAGCCAAGCGCCATGTCCGGATTCAAACAGGAATTCCTCGATTTCGCCATCCGCCAGCGGGTACTGCTGTTCGGTGAATTCAAGACCAAGGCGGGGCGGATGTCCCCGTACTTCTTCAATGCCGGCCTGTTCAACGACGGGGCCTCGCTCAAGGCGCTGGGCGAATTCTATGCCCGCGCCATCCTCGCTTCCGGGCTTGAGTTCGATGGCCTGTTCGGCCCGGCCTACAAGGGCATCCCGCTCGCCGCGACGGTGGCGGTGGCCATGGCCGGCCTGGGCCGCAATGTGCCGTTCAGCTATAACCGTAAGGAAGCGAAGGATCACGGCGAGGGCGGCGCCCTCGTCGGGGCGCCACTCGCCGGTCGCATCCTGATCGTCGACGACGTGATTTCCGCCGGCACCTCGGTGCGTGAGTCGGTGGCGCTGATCCGCGCCGCCGGGGCCACCCCCTGCGGGGTAGCCATTGCCCTGGACCGCATGGAGCGTGGCCTGGGCGAGCTGTCTGCGGTGCAGGAGGTGGAGCGCCAGCACGGCCTGCCGGTGATCCGCATCGTCGATCTGGAGGATCTCGTCGCCTACCTCGCCGGCCGGGAGGCGGAAGCCACGACCCTGGCGGCGATCGAGCGCTATCGGGCGGAATATGGGGTGAGCCGGTGACCCGGACGCACGGTCGAACGCGTGCTACGCATGCCCTCACCCGCTGCTTCGCGTCGGCCTCTCCCGTTGGGAGAGGGTAGGGTGAGAGGGGCCAGGCACAGCCTGGCTTGAGGTTTGCCCTCGCGTTGTTTCAATGAGGATTTGGTGATGAATGCAAGCCAGCGTGCTGTTCCCCTGGGCCTGA
>CAZOZD010000134.1:0-6316 GCA_964584195.1 uncultured Burkholderiales bacterium | reverse complement strand
CAGCCAGATCGTTGATCCAGAAACCGTCCATGGTGGCGTTGAGTATGGCGTGGTATTCGATCTCGGAACGCTTGCGGGCGCTGATGTCGATGATGACGCCGATGTGGCTCAGTACCCGGCCGGCCTCGTCGCGCAGCACGGTGATTGCGGTGTCGGTCCATACCGTCCGGCCGGTGCGGCTGAAATAGCGCTTTTCCAGCCGGTAATCGTCACGGTTTCCGGCCAGGATTTCCTGGAACAGCGGCCATTCACGCTCCAGATCATCGGGATGGCTGATCTCGATGAAGCGCAGGCCGCGCAGGGCCTCGGCCGGGTAATCGAGCATCTGGCAGAAGCTGGCGTTGGCGTCGTACAGGGTTCCTTCGGGGTCGGAAAATGCAATGCCGACGTTGGCGCGCTCGTACAGGCCGCGGAAACGTGCCTCGCTGGCGCGTAGCGCCGCCTCAGCCTGGACCTGGACGGTGATGTCCTGCACGGTGCCGACCCCGGCGGCGAGCTGGCCGTCGGCGTCGAATTCGAGCTCGGCCCGTTCCCGTACCCAGAGTGTCTCGCCGTTCACCACGATGCGGTGGTCGATCTCGTAATGCGCTCCCTTGAGTGCGGCCTGCCAGGCGGCATCGACCCGGGCGCGGTCGTCGGGGTGGATGGCGGCGAGGAAGCTGTCGTACCCGAGCGGGGTGTCGGCCGGGATGCCGAACAGGCGGTAGGTTTCCTCCGACCAGGTCAGGCTACCACCGCCGGGGTGCAGGTCCAGCTTCCAGCTGCCGATGCTGGCCACCGCCTGGGCGCGGCGCAGGGTGGCCTCGCTCTCGGCCAGGGCCAGTGTGCGTTCGAGCACACGTTTTTCCAGATGCGCCTGATCCTCGGCGATGCGGTCGGCCATGTGGTTGAAACTTTCCGCCAGTTCGGCGAATTCGCGGCAGCCGGCCGGTTCGGCGCGCTGGCGCAGGTCGCCCGCCGCCAGGCGGCGGGTGACGGCGGTGAGTTGCTGGATGGGGCGCACCAGGCCGCGACCGATCAGGATCGCGGTGAGGCTGGCCAGAAGCAGGAGCAGGAGCAGCGCGCTCAGGGTGTGGCTGCGCAGGGCACGGGCCGGAGCGAGCGCCTCGTCGGCGTCGATCTTCACCACCATGCCCCAGCCCAGCGCGGGCAGGTAACGCCAGGCGGCGGCGATGTCGATGCCGGCGTAATCGCGGGTCAGGCCGCGGCCGAATTCGCCGCTCAGGGCCGCGCGCATCGGTGCCGCTACCTGGGTGAGCGGCAGCCGGTGGCGGAACTCGGCCGCCTCGACGTGGCGCAGCGGGCCGACATAGAGCGCCTCGACCCCGCCCGGCTGGAGCTGGGCCAGCACGGTCTCGCCGCTCACGCCCAGGCCGGTGACATTGCTGCTGACCGCAGTCAGGCGGGACAGGTCGAGTTGCAGGGCGACGCTGCCCAGCACGCGCCCCTGCTGGATCACAGGCGTCACCAGGAAGATGGCCGGGCGGTGGTCGGACGGGGGGTATGGCCGGGCGGCCGAGGTCTGGGTTTCGAGCAGGGCGAGCGCGTCGCGGTGGGCCTCGGCCAGGGCGCTGTCGCGCCAGGGGCCGGTGTTGAGGTTGGTGCCGAGGTCGGATTCGGCCAGGATCGAGAACACCACGTTGCCGGCCAGGTCGACGAGCAGGATGTCGTGGTAGTCGCCCTCGTCATAAAGGTCGCGGTACAGGCGGCGGGCATGCCCGGACAGTCCATCCGGGCCGGCCAGGGCCGCATGGGTGAGCGAGGCGCGGGCGAGCTGGCGGCTGTCGGCCAGGCGTTCGTCCATGTAGTCGTTGATCTGGTCCGCCTTCTTGTCCGCGATCGAGGCCAGGCTGGCGAGCACGGTTTCGGTCAGGCTGCGCTCGAACGCGTCGACGTACAGCACGGCCAGTCCCGCCAGCGGCAACGGCGAGAGCAGGAAGAAGCCGAGCAGCAGGCGTGTCACCACGCGGTCGGAACGGCGCGTTCGGGTGGGGCCGTTCATGGTTTTGCTCCGGATCGTTCTCCGATCAGCTGGCGCCATTCCTCCTGATTGCGGTGGCTGGGCCAGGGCGCCGGCCGCAATGGCCGGGGCGATGCATAGACCGGCCTGAACTGGCCGTCCGGCTCGACCCGGCCGATGCGCAGTGGTCTCCACAGATGGCGGGTGTGGGCATCGATGGCGGCGACCCCGGATGGCGCGGCGAGGGTCTGGCGCAACAGGGTCGCCGAGTTGACCCGGCCCGGCTCGACCGTGCCCAGCTCGCGGGCAGCGCTGGCCCAAAGGTACAGGCCGACATAGACCGCCTCGATGGGGTCGCTGGTGAGCGCATCGGGGCCGGCATGAGCCTTGAACGCCGCGACGAAAGCCTGATTGCGCGCATCGGGGATGGACTGGAAATATCCCCAGGCGGCGTAATGGCGGGAGAGCCGGCCGCCGCCCCAGGCGGTCATTTCCGGCTCGGCGAGGCTGAACGACAGCACCGGTAGGTCAGTCAGGCCCGCGTCCACCAGGGCGGCGATGAATGCCGCGTTGCTGTCGCCGTTGAGGGTGTTGAGCAGCACATCCGGCTGTCGCCGGTCGAGATCGGCGAGCACCGGGCCGAAATCATGCCCACCCAGGGGCAGGAATCGCTCGCCCACCACCTCGCCGCCATTGGATTCGACCAGGTCGGCCAGCATGCGGTGCGCAACCCGGGGAAACACATGGTCCGAACCGAGCAGATAGACCCGGCGGCCGAATTCGTTCATCGCCCAGCGGGCGCCGGGCAGGATCTGCTGGTTGGGCGCGGCGCCGGTGTACAGGATGTTGGGTGACTGTTCGAGGCCCTCGTATTGCAGCGGATAGATGAGCAGGTGCCGGTGTTTCTCGACCACCGGCCTCACCGCCTTGCGACAGGCCGAGGTCCAGCAACCCACCAGAACGCTCACGTCTTCCTCGACGATCAGGCGCTCGGCTTCGGCGGCGAATACTGCCGGGTCGGAGCGGCCATCGCCCAGACGCATTTCCAGGCGGCGCCCAGCGATGCCGCCGCTGGCGTTGATCGCCTCGATCGCCAGCGCCGCGGCGGCCGCCAGCGGCGCTTCACTGACCGCCATGGTGCCCGAGCGCGACACCAGCACGCCGACCCGCGCCGGTTCCGCCGCCACCTGCGGCCATGGCCGCTCCCAGCCGCCCCAGAGGGCGGCGAATGCCAGCAGGGCGAGGCCGGCGAGCAGTACGGCCAGGATCCGCAGCCGGACGGAGCCGCGCAAGCGGGCGAGTGAACTGGACGGGGTGGGCGGCATCCCGCCATGGTACGCGCCTGATCCATCCGCTTCAATGGCGTGGCTGCGGCAATCAACACGATCGCGGCGGGCCCGTTACAATCCGTTTCAGTCCGTATCCATAGCGCCGGAGTTGCCCATGGCCATCCCCTGGATCACCCTGCTCGCCAACGTGCCCTGGAAGCAGGTCATCGAACATACTCCGTCAGTGGTCGAGGGTGCGCGCAAGCTGTGGCAGTCGACGCAGAAGAGGGAGGATGCCGCGAACCGGGCCGCCGGCGCCAGCTCCGCGCCGGTGCCGGCTGATCCGGCCAGCGCTGCTTTGCGCCAGCGGCTCGATACCCTGGAGGGCCTGCACGCAGGACTGGCCGGCCAGATGCGGGCTGCATCCGATCTGGTGCAGTCGCTCGCCGAGCAGAATGCCCAGCTCGTGCTTCAGGTCGAGGCCTTGCGCCGCCACCAGCGCCGGCTCACCTGGCTGGCGCTGGCCGCCGCCGGCCTGGCCATGGCGGCGGCGTGGATGGCGTACTGAACCGATCCGGGCGCAGGCCGGTCTCAACCCGCATCGCCACTGACGCGATGCGGACGTTTTTACCGTATTCTCGAAAGCGCAGCCCGAAAATCCGCCACAGCCGCGAAGGCCGGTGCCCAGCCGCCTGTCGGGTGAGTCGGGGCGCATCAGGGCGCTTCGGGGTGTCCGATCACCGATGATTTCCAAGGAGACTTGTCATGCCCCACGCTTTTTCGTTCGCCAGGTTTTTGTCCTCCCGCCAGTCGCGCGCATTGCGCGCGCCCCTGTTCGCACTGTTCGCGCTGTTCCATTTCAGCCCGGGCGCGGCCCTCGCCGCTGAAGCGCATGCCCACGCCCCGGCGGTCGAGGCCGGCGAGGCTGCTGCGGCCTCCGCCGCCACGCCACCGGAGGCCATGCCCAGGCTGATGCCGGGGCCGGGCATGGGCGAATGTCCCACTCGCGCCAGGATGTCCGCTGGACAGGAGCCTGTGACCGCACTCGCCGAAGCCGGCGCGCAGCCACCTTGCCCGCGTGCCGGCAAGGTGGGCATGCAGCCCCGTTGCGAGGCATGCATGCACGGCGGCCGTCATGGTCCGCAAGCCCGGTGTGAAAAATGCGGTCATTGCGGTCCGCGCGGTCAGTCTGCCCACGCCGGTTACGGCGGGTGTGGCCAGGCGCATGCTGCATGCATGAAGGCCGGACGCCACGCCGACGCCGGACTCCAGGCGCGCATCGAAGCCCTGGAAAAGCGGCTCGATCTGATGCAGACCCTGTTGCAACGGCTGACCCGCGAGTAAGTGAAACGCTGAAAAACGCACTCGCCCTCACCCCCGCTAGCGGGGGCGAGGGGATTGAATCAGCCGGATGCCGTCCCGCCGGCGTCGACTTTTGTCAATCGGGGCACGTCAGGCACAATGCGCGTCAACCCATGCGAGTCCAGAGATGAGGCCCCCCCGTATCTACATCGAAACATCCGTCATCAGCTACCTCACTGCACGGTCGAGTCGTGACCTGCTTGTGGCAGCACGACAGGAAGCCACGCGCGAATGGTGGGAGGACAGGTCAAGCTCATTTCAGCCACTCATATCGAGTCTCGTCATGGCAGAAGCATCCGCAGGTGACCCTGACGCCGCGCTCCGACGGCTGGACATCTGCCTTCCATTGCCGCTATTGCCCATCGATACCGCCTGTGAACAACTGGCTGAACGCCTGATCTCGACCGGTGCCCTGCCCGCCACCGAGCAGGAAGATGCCCTGCACATCGCTCTTGCAACCATTGCAAAAGTCGACTTCATCGCCACATGGAATTTCGCGCACCTCGTGGGGCCGGTGGCGAAATACCGGCTGCAATTGGCCATCGCACATTTGGGCCATACGCCGCCTATTCTGGCCACCCCCGAAGAGCTTCTGGAGACATTGCCATGACGCAGTCCCTCGACATTCCCCAACAATCCCACCGCGGCCTCGCGGAAATCCCCTCTCGTCTTGGGCGCAACGACCCGCTCCTGCAAGAGCTATGGGCGACCAAGGCTGCCATGAATGCAGCCTCCGGCTACAGTATCGAAAAGCTGGCCCAGCAAGCCCGCGCGTTCGACCTCGAAGTCACCCTGGCCCGGCTGAGAAAGCAAGCCGGCCACTGAGCGTAACCGGCCACAAGGATGTCCGGATGGGCAAGCTCGGCTGATTCCTCGAAGCCCCCCTGGCTTCACTGCTTCACTTCGCAGGCTACGGTGAGCACCAGACCCGCCTTCTTGGTCTGGTGTATCTCGGGATCGCGCGCCCTGTCCTGGTTCTTGGTCGAACTGGGGGCGTGAATGATCGTGGCGTCGACCATCGAGCCTTTTGATACCCGCAGCCCCCGGGCTTTGAGGTGACCATTGATCTCGTCGAGCAGGGCCGCGGTCAGGTCGTGCTTCTCAAGAAAATGGCGGAAATTCAGTATCGTCGTTTCGTCAGGCAGTGCCGCCGTCACGCCGCTGAAGCCTGCGAAGCGACGCAGACTCTCGATCTCGTACAACCACCGCTCGTTGGGTGGAGAGGGCGTGGGCTTGCGCTACACGCGGGGGGCTGGAACTTCGACGCGAACCTGTCGTGGCGTAGCCACGGCGGCAAGCCGCAGTCGGACGGGGCGGATCGTAACCCCTGGTTCTGGGTGACGGCCGGCTTCAAGTTCTGAGAGCCTGAAAGTCGGCGCTGGCGGGACGGCGATAGCCGGATCCGCCACATACATGGGGACGGCGCTTGCGTGCGTCCCGCAGTTTCAAGCCGGGGCCGGCTCGCCGCTTTCGTTCAGTGATTTCAGCCAGGCCTTCTGGCAGATGCGGCGCCGGCGGGATTCAAGCAGTTCGCGCAACCGTGGCCTTGCCTCCGCAAGAGGCAGGGGGCCGGCGGGATGGATGGCGTCGCAGCGCAGGATGTGAAAGCCAAGTCCGGATTCGACCACCGGGCTGATTGCACCGGGTGCCAGTTCGAACAGCACCGCTTCAAGCTCGGGGAACAGCACGCCGCGTTTCACTTCACCCAGAAGACCGCCCTGCAGTG
>CAZOZD010000133.1:0-6357 GCA_964584195.1 uncultured Burkholderiales bacterium | reverse complement strand
ACTACCAGAACCGCGGCTATCTTGAATTCCAGATCGAATCCACCCAGGTATCGATCACCCCGGACAAGAAAGACATCTACATCACCGTCAATCTTGCCGAAGGCGACAGATTCACCCTGGAGGACTTCAGCTTCGCCGGTGACCTGCCGGTGGCGGAGGATGAGCTGCGCTCTCTGGTCACCCTCAAGCCGGGTGAGCCGTTCTCGCGCGAACGCCTGAACGAATCGGTCCGTCGCCTAGGCGACCGGCTCGGCAATGACGGCTACGCATTCGCCAACGTCAACGCAGCCCCGGAGATCGACAAGGAAAAGCGCAGCGTCCGCTTCACCCTGCTGGTCGACCCCGGCCGCAAGGTCTATGTGCGCCGCATCAACATCACCGGCAACAGCCGCACCAAGGACGAGGTGATCCGGCGCGAGATGCGCCAGATGGAAGGCGGCTGGTACGCCGCGGACAAGATCAACCGCTCGCGCGAACGGGTGGATCGGCTCGGCTTCTTCAAGGAGGTCAACGTCGAGACGCCACCAGTGCCTGGCTCGCCCGACCAGGTCGACGTCAACCTCAACGTCACCGAGCAATCGACCGGCAACATCATGCTCGGCGCCGGTTTCTCCAGCTCGGAAGGCCTGGTGCTGTCCGGCTCGGTGACCCAGAACAACCTGTTCGGCACCGGCAACCGCCTGGCCGTGCAGATCAACAGCGGCCGCACCAACACCGTATACGCACTGTCCTACACCAACCCCTATTTCACCCAGGACGGCATCAGCCTGGGCTATGACCTGTACCGGCGCGACTTCGATTCAAGCCGTCAGGCCACCGCCGACTACAAGACATCCACCCTCGGTGCCGGCCTGCGGCTCGGGGTGCCCATCACGGAGTACGACACCGTTCACCTCGGTGCGTCGTTCGAGCAGATCGACCTCACGCCCGGCACCAGCCCGACCGCGCTGACCTTCTCCCAGGCCTACGGCAACCCCACCCGGTCCCTGCGTCTGGACGCCGGCTGGTCACGCGACAGCCGCGACAGCTTCCTCTACCCCACCAAGGGCAGCCTGCAAAGCGTGCGCGCCGAATGGGGCACGCCGCTGGGCGACCTGCAGTATTACAAGCTGTCCTATGAACACCAATGGCTGTGGCCGCTGACCGACCTGATCAGCCTGTCGCTCAACGGCGAGATCGGTTACGGCGGCGGCCTGTCCGGCAAGCCCATGCCGTTCTTCCGCAACTTCTACGCCGGCGGCATCGGCTCGGTGCGCGGCTTCGACAGTGGCACCCTGGGCCCGCGCGACAGCCAGGGCAACGCCATCGGCGGCAGCAAGCGTATCATCGGCAACGCCGAACTCTTGTTCCCCTTCCCGGGTGCGGCCAACGACCGTTCCCTGCGCCTGTCGGCCTTCGTCGATGCCGGTGCGGCCATGGATTCGATCAGTTTCGACGAACTGCGCTACTCCGCCGGGGCCGCGGTCACCTGGTACTCGCCCATGGGCCCGATCAAGCTCAGCCTTGCCAAGCCATTGCGCAAGAAGACGGGTGACGAGGAACAGATGTTCCAGTTCCAGCTCGGCCACGTATTCTGATTTCCGGAGGTTCCATGTCCATACCCCCCCGCGCCTCTCGTCCGTCTTCCCGAGCCCTGCTCGCCGGGCTTGCCGCCAGTCTGTGCCTGTTCGCCGCGCCGGCCCACGCCGAGCCCAAGATCGGCTTCGTCAACACCGAACGGGTGTTCCGCGACTCTCAACTCGCAGTGCGGGCGCAAAAGAAACTGGAACAGGAATTCGCCAAGCGCGAGGAAAACATCCAACGCCTGAGCAAACAGGCGCGCGACCTGCAAACCTCGCTGGAGCGCGACGGGCTCACCCTCTCCGAAGCCGAGCGCAACCGGCGCCAGCGCGACCTGGCCAACATCAGCCGCGACCTGCAAAGGGAACAGCGCGAATTCCGCGAGGACCTCAACATGCGCAAGAACGAGGAATTCGCGGCCGTGCATGAACGCGCCCGCAAGGTGATCCTGGAAATCGCCGAACGCGAGCGTTTCGATCTCATCATCGAGAACGTCATCTACGCCAGTCCCAAGGTCGACATCACCGAGCGCGTACTGCGCGCGCTCGACCGCTGACCGCACCACACCCCGGACGAACTCTCCGATGCCGGCATCCATCCGCCTGGACGAATTGCAACAGGCCCTGGGCGGCGAGCGCGTCGGCGACCCCGCGCTACGGCTCGCCGGCGTGGCCTCGCTCCGCCGGGCGGGACCTGCCGACCTCAGCTTCGTGATCAGTGAGCGCCACATCGATGCAGCACGCGCCAGCCAGGCCGGCGCCCTCATCGTCCCTCCGGCCCTGGCCACAGCCCTGGGTGTGCGGCCGCTGCTGAAACTGGCCAATCCGCACGCCGCATTCGCACGCGCCGCCGCCCTGCTCCATCCCGAGCCGGCCATTCCGCCCGGCATCCACCCTGATGCCCGCATCGGCGCAGGGTGCGAGATCGCCGCCGACGTCAGCCTCGCCGCCGGCGTGGTCGTCGGCGAAGGCTGCCACATCGGCCCAGGCTGCCGCATCGGTCCAGGCTGTGTGCTCGGCGCCGGCGTCCGCCTCGGCGCCCATTGTCGCCTGCACGCCAATGTCACCGTCTATGCCGACTGCATCATCGGCGACCGGGCCATCCTGCATGCCGGCAGCGTCATCGGCGCCGACGGCTTCGGCCTCGCCTGGGAAGGTGAAGGCTGGGTCAAGGTACCCCAGCTCGGCCGGGTGGTGATCGGCAATGACGTCGAAATCGGCGCCAACACCACCATCGACCGCGGCGCGCTGGACGACACCGTGATCGAGGACGGCGTGAAGATCGACAATCTGGTGCAGATCGCCCACAACTGCGTGATCGGCGCCCACACCGCCATCGCCGGCTGCGCAGGCATCGCCGGCAGCACGCGCATCGGTCGCCACTGCCTGATCGGTGGCGCGGCGATGATCCTCGGCCATATCGAGATCGGCGATCGGGTCACCGTATCGGGCGCCTCATTCATTGGCAAGTCGATCCGCGAACCGGGTACCTACACCTCCACCCAACCCCAGATGCCGCATGCCGACTGGCTCAGGAACGCGGCCCAGCTCAGGCATCTGGCCGAGATGCGGGATCGCATCCGGGCCCTGGAAAAGAAACTGGACACACTGGAGCGAACGTCCAAATGACGCTTGAAATCACCGAAATCATGCGGCATCTGCCGCACCGCTACCCCTTCCTGCTGGTCGACCGCGTGCTCGAACTGGTACCCGGCGAGCGCGTCGTGGCGATCAAGAACGTGACCATGAACGAGCCGCATTTCCCCGGCCATTTTCCGCATCATCCGGTGATGCCCGGCGTGCTCATCATCGAGGCGCTGGCCCAGGCCGCTGGACTGCTCGCCTTCCGCACCAGTGACAAGGAACCCGGCCCGGACACGGTCATCTATTTCGTCGGCATCGACAACGCCCGCTTCAAGCGGCCGGTGGTACCCGGCGACCAGCTTCGCCTGGAGGCCGAGATCACCCGCAACATGCGTGGCATCTGGAAGTTCTCCGCCCGCGCCCGGGTCGGCGACCAGCTCGCCTGCGAGGCCGAGCTGATGTGCACCCTGCGCGACCTCGCCTGAGCCGGCGCGCATGTCCATCCATCCCACCGCCATCGTCCATCCCGGGGCGAGGATCGGCGCGGACGTCGAGATCGGCCCGTACACCATCATCGGCGAACACGTCGAGATCGGCGACGCCTGCCAGATCGGTGCCCACACGGTCATCACCGGTCATACCCGGCTGGGCCGGGGCAACCGGATCCATTCATTCGTCAGCCTGGGCGAAGCGCCCCAGGACAAGAAATACGCCGGCGAACCCACCCGGCTGGAAATCGGCGACGACAACACCATCCGCGAGTTCTGCACATTCAACACCGGCACAGTGCAGGATTGTGGTGTCACCCGTATCGGCGACCGCAACTGGGTCATGGCCTATGTGCACATCGCCCATGATTGCCAGGTCGGCAACGACACCGTGTTCGCCAACAATGCCACCCTGGCCGGCCATGTCGAGGTCGGCGATTTCGCCACCCTGGGCGGATTCACCGGCGTGCACCAGTTCTGCCACATCGGCGCCCATGTCATGATCGGTATCGCCGCCGTCATCCGCCAAGACGTGCCGCCCTACCTCACCATCGCCGGCAATCCCGCCGCGCCGCACGGGGTCAACAGCGAGGGACTCAAGCGACGCGGCTTCTCCGCCGAGGCCATCGCCGCCATCAAGCGGGCCTACAAGACCCTGTACCGCTCCGGACTGTCGCTGGCCGAGGCCCGCACCGAAATCGCGACACTGGCCGAAAGCCAGGCCGAGTTGCGGCCATTCGTCGAATTCCTGGCGAGATCCGAACGCGGCATCCTGCGCTGAAACCCCTGTAAAAAGTGACAAGGTGACGGAGTGACAAGGGAATCGCCGACGCGTGGGATTGCTCGTCACTCGTCACTTGTCACGGGCCACAGCATTGGCATCGTCGCCGGCGAGGCCTCCGGCGACCTGCTCGGCAGCCTGCTCATCCGCGCCATCCAGGATGCCGGCCTTGCCGCCGAGTTCACCGGCATCGCCGGGCCCCGGATGCAGGCCGCCGGGGCGCGCTCCCTGTTCCCCATGGAAACCCTGGCGGTGCGTGGTTATGTCGAGGCCTTGTCCAACCTGCCGGCCATCCTGCGCATCCGCCGCCAGCTCACCGCCCGGCTGCGGGCCGAACGGCCGCGCCTGTTCATCGGCGTCGATGCCCCGGACTTCAACCTCGGTCTGGAAGCGCGCCTGAAACGCCGTGGCATTCCTACCGTGCATTTCGTCAGCCCATCGATCTGGGCCTGGCGGCGCGGCCGGATACGCGCCATCCGCAAGGCGGTGTCGCACATGCTGTGCATCTTCCCGTTCGAGGAGCCCCTCTATCGCGAGGCCGGCATTCCGGCAACCTACGTCGGCCACCCGCTGGCGCATGCCCTGCCGGAACGGCCGGACCGCAAGGGCGCGCGGGCGCGTCTCGGCCTCCATCCCGAACGCCGCTACGTCGCCCTGTTGCCGGGCAGCCGGCAAAGCGAAGTGGCGCATCTGGCCGAACGCTATGTGGCGACGGCACAGAAACTGCTCGCCGAGCGACCCGACCTGCTGTTCCTGGTGCCGGTGATCAGCCGCGACACCAAGCGCATCTTCCTCGAAGCCCTGCATCGCCTCGACGCCACCGAGCTACCGCTGCGCATCCTGTTCGGCCACGCCCACGACGCCATGCAGGCCGCCGACGTCGCCCTGATCGCCTCCGGCACCGCCACCCTGGAGGCGCTGCTGCTCGACTGCCCGCACGTCATCACCTACCACGTGCCCTGGCTCACCTACCAGATCATGCGCCGCCAGGCCTACCTGCCCTGGGTCGGGCTGCCCAACATCCTGGCTGGCGCGGAGATCGTGCCGGAACGCCTGCAGGAACAGGCCACCCCGGATGCACTCGCCCGCGCCCTGCTCGAACTGATCGACGATGCCGAGCGGCGTGAAACGATGCGCGATGCATTCGCCGACATCCGTGCCCGCCTGCGCCGCGACACCCCGTCACTCATCGTCACCGCAGTGCGTCCGTTCCTGGAGGGCGGATGAAACCCGTCCATGAATACCTGTGCGGTGTGGACGAGGCCGGACGTGGCCCGCTCGCCGGTCCAGTCCATGCTGCTGCGGTGATCCTCGATCCGCGCCGGCCGATTCCCGGCCTGCGCGATTCCAAGAAGCTGAGTCCGGCGCAACGTAACCGGCTGGCCCAGGCCATCCGCGAAAACGCCCTGGCCTGGGCGGTGGCCCATGCCGATGTCGATGAAATCGCCCGTCTCAACATCCTCCACGCCAGCCTGCTCGCCATGCGGCGGGCGGTTCTGGCGCTGACGCTGAAGCCGGACCGGATCGTGGTCGACGGCAACCGCTGCCCGGACGACCTGCCCGCCCCCGCCACAGCGCTGGTGCGGGGCGATGCACTGGAACCGGCGATCTCGGCCGCATCCATCCTCGCCAAGACCACGCGCGATGCCGAGATGCACCGCCTCGCGGCCCTCTACCCCGACTATGGCTTCGAGCGCCATGCCGGATACCCCACCCCGGAACATCTGGCCGCCCTGGAAAGGTTCGGACCAAGCCCCGCGCATCGGTTAAAATTCGCCCCGGTCCGGCGTCTGCTTGAGCGCCAGGGACCCGCAGCATCCCCCAAGGAGAACGCATCATGATGGTCATCATCGGCTGGGTCGTCGCCCTGGTCACAATCTTCGTCCCCTATCTGATGAGCGGGGGCATGCTCGGCCCCCTGGTGCAACCGGGCAAATTCATCATG